>JANNEI010000461.1:0-2625 GCA_031378565.1 Burkholderiales bacterium | reverse complement strand
GCGTTGATCGTCTACTCGTTCAACGACTCGCCGCTGCCCACCAAATGGGGCGGCTTCACGCTCAAGTGGTACACCACGCTGGCCAACGACCGCGAGATGATCGCCGGCCTGTGGCTGTCTCTGAAAATCGCGTTCTTCACGGCTTGCGGCTCGGTGCTGCTGGGCACGTTGGCCGCGTTCTCGCTCGTCAAGTACCGGCGCTTCAAGGGCCGCACGCTGTTCAGCGGCATGGTCAACGCGCCGCTGGTGATGCCCGAGGTGATCATCGGCTTGTCGCTGCTGTTGATGCTGGTGTCGCTGCAGCGCTGGCTGGGCTTTCCGGAGCGCGGCGCGCTGACCATCTGGCTGGGCCACCTGCTGCTCGGCCTGGCCTACGCCACGGTGGTGATCCAGGCGCGTCTGCAAGACATGAACCCCTCGCTCGAAGAAGCCGCCAGCGACCTCGGTGCCAAGCCCCTGCAAGTGTTCGTGCTGGTCACGTTGCCGCTGATCTCGCAGGCGTTGATGTCGGCCTGGCTGCTGACCTTCACCCTGTCGCTCGACGACGTGGTGCTGTCGGCCTTCTTGTCCGGCCCCGGGTCCACCACGATGCCGCTGGTGATCTTCTCGCGCGCCCGGCTGGGCCTGAGCCCGAGCATCAACGCGGTGGCCACCGTGATCATTGCCGTGGTGTCGATCGGCGTGATCGCAGCCAGCGTCATCATCGCCCGCAACGAGCGCAGGCGCTCGCGTGAAATGGCCGAAGCACAGCGCGCCTGATTCAGTTTCAACCGCACAACTTCAATCAAACCAAGAGGAGAGCCTGATGAAAAACTGGAAGCTCGCAAGCCTGACGGTCGCGATTCTCGCGGCCTTTCCTGCACTCTCGTTCGCGCAGTCGAACGCCGAGGTGCTGACCGAACTGCGCGCGCTGCGCGAGCGCGTGGCCGACCTGGAGAAGAAGTTGTCGGCGGCCGAAGCGGCGAGGCCTGCCGGTGCCGCTGCCGGCAGCCAGTGGGGCATGACGCCCGAACAGGTGGCCGACTTCAACCGCATCGCCACCAAGGCCGAAGCGACCGAAGACGCACGCGAGGCCTCAGGCCTGCGCGGCCTGAAGTTCAGCGGCTACATCGACCCTGCCTTCATCTACAACAAGAACCAGAACCGGGCCGGCTTCCAGTTTCTGAACAAGGTCGAAAACGACGGCTACAACTACGACAACTCGTACTTCGGCGCGGCAAGCCTCGACCTGCAAAAAGAGATGGACGGCGGCACCAAGTGGCGGCTGACCCTGGTGCCCAACCGCGGCACCGGCTCGGTATTCGATGCCAATTCCATCGTCCACGAAGCCAGCGTCTCGATCCCGCTGGGCGACTTGCAAACACGGCTGATCGCCGGGCAGATTCCCGACTGGTCGGGCTACGAATACCTGCCCGCCACGCAGAACAAGCTGATCACCCACAACCTGCTGTTCGACTTCACCTTGCCCACCGCCTACACCGGTGCGGGCATGGAAATCACCAGCGGCAAATGGATCGTCAAGGGCATGCTGGCGAACCTGAATTCCAGCAAGCGCCAGGCCGGTGAAAAGGCCCCGGTGGTCACTTACCGCGTCGACTATTCGCGCGGTGAGTACCAGGGCTTCGGCTTCGCGGGCGTGCACGGCAAGGCCACCAACTTCCGCGCCGATGACGGCGTGGGCAACCTCGTCACTGGCCAGCTTTTCAGCCTGGCCGACACGTCGGTGAACCTGTTCGAAGTCGACGGCTACTTCATTCGTGGCGACTGGACGGTGCAGGGGCAAGTCAGCGTCGGCCAGCAGAAGTCCGCTGCCGTCACCGCCGACCCGGTGACCGGCGAACTGCGTGATGCCAAGTGGTGGGGCCTGTCGGCCCTGGCCGCGTACAAGATCACGCCGCGCCTGGAAGGCATCGTGCGCGCCGACTACATCAACAACAAGAAGAACGGTGGCGGCTTGCTGGGCTACAACTTTGCGGACGACCGCAACGGCATCGGCCCCGACACTGCGGGCGACCCCGAACTCGGCGCCAACCGCACCGCCCTCAGCTTCGGCCTGAGCTACGCGCTGAACCCGTACACCACGGTCAAGGCCGAGTACCGCTTCGACCGCGCCAGCCAGCCGGTATTTGTCGACATTCGCGACGGCAGCTTCAAGAAGTCGAACCAGCTGTTCGGCACCTCGGTCGTCGTGGCGTTCTGAGCCGACCATGGCCAGCAGCATTGATTGGCGCTCACGCGCCGCCGCCGTTCAGTTCGACGGGCGCGCGCTGATAGCCGGCCGGCGCGTGGCCTCCATCGCAGGTGAAACCTTTGCCTGCGTCTCGCCCATCGACGGCCGCACGCTGACGCATGTGGCGCGCGGGCAGCAGGCCGATATCGATGCGGCGGTGGCGTCGTCGCGCAAGGCGTTCGACGACGGCCGCTGGGCGCACAAGGCACCGGCAGTGCGCAAGAAAATCCTGCTGCGCTTCGCCGAGAAAATCGTCGCCGCGAAAGAAGAACTGGCCCTGCTCGAAACGCTGGACATGGGCAAGCCGGTGCAATACAGCCTGGCGGTCGACGTGCAGGCGGCAGCGCGCTGCATCGCCTGGTACGCCGAAGCGGTCGACAAGATTTACGACGAGA
>JANNEI010000450.1:0-6074 GCA_031378565.1 Burkholderiales bacterium | reverse complement strand
TCCTTGTCGTTGCCCGACTTCGCGACCTTGATCGAACGCGACAGCGTCTTTTCCACCGTGCTCATGTCGGCCAGGCACAGCTCGGTCTGGATCACTTCGATGTCCGAGATCGGATCGACCTTGCCGGCCACGTGGATCACGTTGTCGTCATCAAAGCAGCGCACCACGTTGACGATGGCGTCGGTCTCGCGGATGTGCGCGAGGAACTGGTTGCCCAGGCCCTCGCCCTTCGACGCACCCGCCACCAGGCCGGCGATGTCGACGAACTCGACGATGGCGGGCACGATGCGCTCGGGCTTGACGATGGCCGCCAGACCGCCGAGGCGTGCGTCAGGCAACTCGACGATGCCCACGTTCGGCTCGATGGTGCAGAACGGGTAGTTCTCGGCCGCGATGCCGGCCTTTGTCAGCGCATTGAAGAGGGTGGACTTGCCGACGTTGGGCAGGCCGACGATGCCGCATTTGAGGCTCATATTGTGGCTTTCAGCATTCGCGGGAAAGCGCCGATTTTAGGCGACCTACACTGGTCGGAAACCGCTCCAGAGTTTCCCCATGCACGAGCTTCAGACCATCCCTCCCCAGCAGAAAGATCTCGGCGGCGGCTTCGTCGTGCGTCGCCTGCTGCCCGCCGCAACTCGCCCGTCGGTCGGCCCGTTTGTCTTCTTCGACCACTTCGGCCCGATCACCGCGCAGCCGGGCGACAACCACGATGTGCGGCCGCACCCGCACATCGGCCTGGCCACCGTGACCTATCTTTTCGAGGGCGCGATGATGCACCGCGATTCGATCGGCTCGGTGCAGCGTATCGAGCCCGGCGCGGTGAACCTGATGACGGCGGGGCGCGGCATCGTGCATTCCGAGCGCACGCCGAAAGACCTGCTGGGGTTGGAGCGTCGCAGCCACGGCCTGCAGTTGTGGCTGGCGGTGCCCGCCCGGCATGAAGAAGAAGCGCCTGCGTTCCAGCACGTGCCGGGCGAGGCGATCCCCGCGCTCGATGTCGACGGCGTGCTGGTGCGGGTGCTGATCGGCAGTGCGTTCGGGCTCACGTCGCCGGTGCATGCGCTGTCGCCCACGTTGTATCTGGATCTGAACTTCGGGCTTGCTTCCGGCGCTGCGCTGCGGCTGCCGGCGATTGCCGAGGAGCGCGCGATCTACAGCACCGATCACGATGTCGAACTCGACGGCGCGCTGCTGCCGGCGTTCACGATGGCCGTGCTGGAGGCGGGCACCGAGCCGCTGTTGAGCGCGCCGCGCGGAGGTCGTGTGGTGCTGGTCGGTGGTGCGCCGCTGGGCCACCGATTCATGGTCTGGAACTTCGTCTCCAGCCGCAAGGAGCGCATCCATCAGGCACAGGACGACTGGCAGGCGCAGCGCTTCGAGCGGGTGCCCGGCGAGACCGAGTTCATCCCGCTGCCGCCGCGTCGGAGCTGAATGATGAACAACACGACCGGCACCGAGTCTGGCGCTGAAGAAGGCTGGTGCGCCGCGCGCGCCATCGAGGTCGCCGCCTGCCTGCAGCAGCAGGCGCTGGAGCATGGCCGCATCGGCGTATGGCCGGCCTGGCATGTGATGCCGTATGCGAGCCTGTGGGCTGTCGAGAGCAAACACCGGCCCGAGTGGCTGGGCTGGTGGGTGATCAGCGGCGACCTGCCGACCGACGCGCTGGCCGCGCACGATCTGGCCACGCCGCGCGAGGCGCTGCGCGCTTTCGGCAAGCGCTGGGTGATGCATGCCGAATGCCTGGACCGGGGCGACGTGCCTCCCGCGTGGGCGCACCTGCCGCACGACGCGCTGCCCAAGCTGGCAGCACAATTGAAATCGCGCGGCGCGGCCTTGCAGGTGTGGGCCGACGACGCTGCCTCGTGGCCCGCGCCCGAGGCCTGAAACGGAATGCTCGCGAACAGCGTTATCGAGCCTGCGGACGGTCATGTCCGGCCGTACGTGCGCGAGGAACTGGACGCGCTGTCGATGCATTTTTCGGTCTGCGAGATCCAGAGCCGCATGCAGCTCGGGCAGCCCGACGCGCTGGCGCTGGAATACACCCGCACGATGATGGGCTTCTTGCTGTTCAAACCCGAGCCCGAGCGCATCGCGATGATCGGCCTGGGTGGTGGTTCACTGGCCAAGTTCTGCCATCGCCACCTGCCGCGGGCCTCGGTTGTGGTGGTCGAAATCAACCCGCATGTGATCGCGCTGCGCGATGCCTTCCGGGTGCCGCCCGACGACGCCCGCTTTCGGGTGGTCGAAGCCGATGGCGCGCGCTTCGTCAGCGAGACCGAGGGCCGTTTCGATGTGCTGGCGGTCGACGCGTTCGACGTTCAAGGCATGCCGCCCACCCTGGGCGTGCAGCGCTTCTACGACGACTGCCTCGACGTGCTGCGGCCCGGCGGCATCCTGGTCGTGAACCTGCATGCGGGGCACCCTCACTGCCCGGTCTATCTGGAGCGGATCCGGCACAGCTTCGGTGACAACGTGCTGCGCGTCGACGACCGCGACGGCAGCAACAGCGTGGTGTTTGCGAGCAAGGGAGACCGGCTGCGGTGCGCTGCGCTCGACCCGGTGCGCCGGCCCGCCACGCTCGCCGCCGAGGCGTGGATGCAACTGCGGGGTGGGTTCGCGCGGGTCTCGAATGCGGTGCGTCAGCGCGGGCCTTGACGCTGCGCTCGCATTGCTTCCGAGAGCCTCAATCGAAGCGGATCGTTGCACTTCCTTCCGCGCCCACGCGCAACGCTCGGTCGATGCCCTCCACGATCACCGTGTTCATGCCGAATGTGATTGCGCCAGCCACGCGGGCGTCTGCCCGGTAGGCACTCAGCGCATCGCCCACCGCGTGGCCCGGGACGGCGCTGACCGGGTCGATGTCCGGAATCGGGCAGCGGATGCAGGGTGCCACCAGCTTCAGGCGCACCGGGCCGTCGGGCGTTTCGAAGGCGATCTCGTCGAGGTGGTCTTCGGCGTGAGCGTCCAGGCCGTCGAGCACCAGGTTGGGACGAAAGCGCTCCATCGTCGCTGCGGGCTGGCCCGTCGCCAGCAAGCGCCGGTTCAACTCGTCGATGGCGGCGGCCGACGCGACGAGCAGCGGATAGCCGTCGCTGAAGGCGTTTTCGGCCTCGATGTCGCCTGTCCACTGGCGGCTGGACAGGCGCTTTTGTTCGGGGTCGAAGCGCACCAGGCGCAGCTTGCGTCCGAGAAAATCGCTGAACCACTGCGCGGCCAGGTTGCCCATGTCGAAGGCGGCCACCTCATCGTTCCACACCCTCGCGCGCAGCGGTTTTTCCACCGCGTCCAGCGCAATGTGCAGCGCCAGCATGCCGGGCGCGCGCAGCACCATTTCGTGCACCTTCAGCGTCGGCTGAATCAGCGCCATGCGCGGCAACTCGCGCTGCGTCACGAAGACTCCAGCCGCGTCGACCAGCATCCAGGCGCGGTCGAATTCGAAGCCGGTTTCGATCAGCAGGCTCTCGTCCAGGCTCACGCCCGCGCAGCTCTTGACCGGGTACACATGAACCGCGGCGATGCGAAGTTTCAGGTCACTCACGTGATGCGCCTTTCAGTGCGGTGGGGGCAGGGCGGGATTGTGCCCGCGCTGCCTACAATCGGGGCCAATGAAACGCTTTGACGTGTTGGTTCGCGGCTCCGGAATCGTCGGCAAGAGCCTGGCGCTGGCCTTGTCTCGGCTGGGCCTGCAAGTGGCGCTGCGCGAAGACGCCGCGCGCGCCGATGGCGTGCCCGACGTTCGGGCCTACGCGGTCAACGCCGCGTCGGTGGCGCTGCTGCAAGGGCTGAAGGTGTGGGACGCGCTGCCCGCCCACGCAGCCACCGCGGTGCACGACATGCACGTCGAAGGTGACGCGCCCGGCGCAGCCATCGACTTTTCGGCCTGGTCGCAGCGGGTGCGCGAGCTGGCCTGGATCGTCGACGCGGCCGTGCTTGAACGCGAGCTGTCCGCGGCCATCCGGTTTGCGCCGCATGTCACCGTGACGGCTGACGACGCCGACGCCGAACTGGTCGCGCTGTGCGAAGGCAAGGCCTCGGCGTCGCGCGAGGCGCTGGGCGTGCGCTTCGATCGCACCGACTACGGCCACCGCGCCATCGCCGCGCGATTGACATCGAGCCAGGGCCATCGCCACACCGCGCGCCAATGGTTCCGCTCGCCCGATGTGCTGGCCCTGTTGCCGTTCGACGCGCCGCAACCCGGTGCGTCGTATGCGCTGGTCTGGTCGATGCCGGCCGAACGGGCCGACGTGTTGCTGGCGGTCGATGCCGCAGCTTTCGAGCTCGCGCTGATGGAAGCCACGCACGGCGCGGCCGGTGAACTCAAGCTGGCCAGTGGCCGCGCTGCCTGGCCGCTGATGCGCGCCGAGGCCAGCGCGTGGTGCGGCCCCGGCTGGGTGCTGCTGGGCGATGCGGCGCACGTGGTGCACCCGCTGGCGGGCCAGGGCCTGAACCTGGGCCTGGCCGACGTGTCGGCGCTGGCCCGCGTGGTGGCCGAGCGCGAGCCCTGGCGCGGCCTCGGCGACGCCAGGCTGCTGCGCCGCTACGCGCGCGAGCGGCTGGCCCCCACCCGGGCGATGGGCGAGGTCACCGAAGGCCTGTTGAATCTGTTCGCCGCCGAGCAGCCGGTGCTGCGGGAACTTCGCAACCGCGGGCTGACTCTGGTCAACCACTTGTCTCCGCTGAAGCGCTGGCTCACCTCGCGCGCGCTCGACTCCTGAAAGCACTCACCATGGCAACCCCGATTGCGGCCACGAGCCGACCCCTGCTGGCCCTGGCGGCCGGCCTGTTGTGCGCGACGCTGGCGTTGGCCGACGAGGCGACGATTCGCAAGAACATCGCACAGCGCCTGCCCGATTTTCCGAAGATCGACGAGATCGGCAAGACGCCGATCGCCGGGTTGTTCGAGCTGCGCATCGGTGCCGAGATTTTCTACACCGACGAGCAGGGCAACCACCTGATCGAAGGCCAGATGATCGACACCCGCACGCGCGCCAACCTGACCGAAGCACGCGTTGCCAAGCTCACGGCCATCGACTTCGCGGCGCTGCCGCTGAAAGACGCCATCGTCTGGAAGCAGGGCAACGGCTCGCGCAAGCTGGCGGTGTTTGCCGACCCCAACTGTGGCTACTGCAAGAAGTTCGAGCGCGAATTGACCCAGGTGAAGGACGTCACGGTCTACACCTTCCTGTTCCCGATCCTGGGCGGCGATTCACCCGAGAAATCGCGCGACATCTGGTGCTCCAAAGACAACACCAAGGCCTGGCGCGACTGGATGGTGGAGGGCTCGGCACCCGTCAAGAGCATCGGCCAGTGCGATACCGCCGCCTTGATGCGCAACGTGGCGCTGGGCCGCAAGCACAAGGTCAACGGCACACCCGCGCTGGTGTTCGAGGACGGCAAGCGCGTGCCCGGCGCGATGGCACCGGCCGAGATCGAGAAGCAACTGGCAGCCAGCCGCAAGCCGGCGTGATCGCGGCCGACGGGCTGTTTGCGGCGTTTTTTCCGGCTCGCGTTCTGTATGCTGGCAAGCTGACCCGACAACAACAACGGAGGCAAGAATGAACGGATTGATGATGCAGCAGCCGCTGCTGATCTCGTCGCTGCTGGTGCATGCCGAGCGTCACCACGGCGACCAGGAAGTGGTGTCGCGCCGGGTCGAGGGCGACATCCACCGCGAGACCTACCGCGAGCTGGCCGCGCGGTCGCGCCGCATGGCCAAGGCGCTGGCCGCGCTGGGCGTGAAAAGCGGCGAGCGCGTCGCCACCCTCGCGTGGAACGGCTACCGTCACATGGAGCTGTACTACGCGGTGTCGGGCTCGGGTGCCGTGTTGCACACGCTGAACCCGCGCCTGCATCCCGACCAGGTGGTCTACATCGCCGACCACGCCGAAGACCAGGTGCTGTTCTTCGACCTGAGCTTTCTGCCCCTCATCGAGGCCATCGCCGGCCGCGTGAAGACGATCAGGTATTTCATCGCGATGACAGACCGCGCGCACATGCCCGCGGCCAGCAAGGTGGCCAACCTGCTGTGCTTCGAAGACCTGCTCGAAGCGCAGGACGACCGGTTCGAGTGGCCG
>JANNEI010000443.1:0-5771 GCA_031378565.1 Burkholderiales bacterium | reverse complement strand
GAAGTGCAATGACGAAAGGATCAGCGATGAACAGCTTTCAAATCGCAGCCACATGCCTGGCGCTTGCGGCAGCGGGCAGCGCCGATGCCGTGCGCCTCGGCGACATGCCACCCCCGACCGCGGAGGCGGTTCGAAATTCGACGGCGCAAACGACCGCGAGCAAGCTGCCCGATGGAAGCAACAGTCTGGGTGACGGAACGATTGAGGCCGTCAGCGAGAAGGGCGACCAGGTCCAGATCCACGGCACCTGGCTGAAGCTGGCGGACGGGCAGACGCAGGTGTTTCGCCAGGGCAAGCGGGTCAATGCGACCGCGTTGACCAGGGGGCAGCGGGTTCGCTTCAGCCTGGCTGCGGGTGTCGACCGAACCACCCTCGGACTGGTCTATGTTCCGTGACGATGGCGAGCCCGTTCATGCGGTGATGGCGGATCGTCCGCGGGGCGAGGATGGCTTCACGCTGATCGAACTGATGATCACGGTTGCCATCATCGCGATTCTGGCGGCGGTGGTGCTGCCCGCGTATCAAGACTCGGTGCGCAAGGCGCGGCGGGCCGACGCGCGTGCCGCGTTGACCACAGCGGCCCAGATGATGGAACGCCACTACACCGAAAACAACAGCTACGCGACGGCCACATTCAGCGCGTCGGCCAGTGCCACCTACTCGAACAAGAGCGAAAACGGCCACTACCTCCTGTCGCTGCCCGCGGGGAACCTGACCGTGACCACTTTCACGGCGCAAGCCGTGCCTCAGGGTGCACAGGTGGCCGACCCCTGCGGCACCTTCACGCTGACCCATCGGGGCACCCGTGGCGTTTCCGGTGGCACCCTGACCGCCGCTCAGTGCTGGTAGGCACGGCGCAGCCACCCGTTCTCTCCAGCGGCTTCGGAATTTCGATGCCGGAATGAAAAACGCCCCGAACTTGCGGGGCGTCTGACTATCGGCAAGAAGCCTATTTCTTGGTTGCCTTGGCGTCGGACGCCTTTGCGTCGGCTGCTTTGGCTTTGGCTTCCTTCTTGTCTTCCTTTTCCTTCTTCGCCATAGCCTTCTTGGCGTCGGCGGACGAGGCAGCCGCGGCAGCGGGCGTGTCGTCCTTCTTCATTTCTGCTTTCGCGGCGGGTGCAACAGCAGTGGTCGCAGGCGCTGCCGCGGCAGGCTTGGCTGCAGGCTTGTCATCCTTTTTTGCGGCAGCGGCCGGTGCCGGGGCGGCACCCTTGAAGCCGGCTCCGTTGACCGTCAGGCCTTCCGCCGAGAACTTGGCTGCGTTGCCATCGCCCACACCCTTGACGCGTTCGACCATGTCGTTCCAGTCCTTGAACGAGCCCTTCTTGCGTTCATCGAGGATCTTTGCGGAGATCGAGGGCCCGATGCCTTTCACGGCTTCCAGTTCGGCCTGCGTGGCCTTGTTGACGTCCACCGCAAATGCCGCCGCGGCAAAGAGAGCCAATACGCTGGCCAGAAACGTTTTGAACATGGGAAATCCTTTGGTGACTTTGAGAATCAGGTGCCTTACTGACCAGGCAGCCACGTCATGCGGCCACCCGACGGCCGGTCCATGCGACATGGTTCGACGCGCCGCACTATAACGAGGTGATTGGCCGGGCCGTTGACCGGCATCACGCTTGACGAGCCAACCAGTCGACGTAGCGTTGCACGCCCGTGGCAACGTCAGCGAACGGGTGCATGCATCCGGTGGCACGCAACGCGGTCAGGTCGGCCTGGGTGAAGCATTGGTACTTGCCCACCAGTGACTGCGGGAAGTCGATGTATTCGACCAGGCCTCGCTCAACGAGATCGGCCAACGGCAGTGCCGATTCCCCCGCCAGGGCACGCGACGCGTTCACCGTGGCGAGTGCCACGTCGTTGAACGGTTGTGCGTGGCCGGTGCCCAGGTTGAAGATGCCGCTTCGAGCGGGATTCGCCAAAAACCAGAGGTTGACCGCCACCACGTCATCGACGAAAACGAAATCGCGCGACTGCGTCCCCGCTGCGTAGCCGCCGTACTCGCCGAATAGCCTGACTTTGCCGGTCTCGCGAAACTGGTTGAAGTGATGGAACGCGACCGATGCCATGCGGCCCTTGTGTTGCTCGCGCGGGCCGTAGACGTTGAAGTACCGAAAGCCCGCCACCTGGGCCGTCTGGCCCGCCTGGGCCGACGGCAGCATGCGCCGCACCACATCGTCGAACAACAGCTTGGAGTAGCCGTAGACGTTCAGCGGCTGCTCGAATTCGGCCTCTTCCCGGAACGATGCGCTGCCGCCGTAGGTGGCCGCTGACGACGCATACAGCAGCCGTGTGCCTTGCGCCTGGCAGGCATCGAGCAGAGTCTTCGAGCAGCGGTAGTTGGTGTCCAGCATGAACTTGCCGTTGTGCTCCATGGTGTCGGAGCAGGCGCCCTGGTGAAGTACTGCATCCACCTTGCCGAAGTCGCCGTGCGCGAAGCGGCCGTAGAACTCGCCTCTGTCGAAATAGTCGCTGATGCGGGCACCCAGCAGGTTGCGGTATTTCGGCCCGTCGGTCAGGTCATCGACCGCGATCACGTTGTCGATGCCGATGGCGTTCAGCCCGCGCACGATGTTGCTGCCGATCATGCCGGCTGCCCCTGTGACAACCACTTTCATCAGACGTTCCTCATTCAAACAGTTCCCGGTAGTCGACGCTGGCGGTGCCGAACTTGCCGACCACGATGCCACCTGCGCGGTTGGCAATCGGCATCGCCTCGCGCAGGCTCAGGCCGCAGGCCAGCATGGCAGCAAGGGTGGCAATGACAGTGTCGCCGGCACCGGTCACGTCGAACACCTCGCGTGCCTGCGCAGGCACGTGGCTGTGACCTTCGGCATCGAACAGGGACATCCCTTCTTCCGACCGCGTCACCAGCAGCCCTTGCAGTCGGTGTTGCGCGCGCAGCGCCTGTGCACGCTCATGCAGCTGCGCCTCGCTGCCCCATTGGCCCACCACTTGCGCCAGCTCGGCCCGGTTGGGCGTGACCACCGTGGCACCCGCATAACGGGTGTAGTCGCTGCCCTTGGGGTCGACCAGCACAGGCTTGCCTGCGGCACGCGCCAGTTCGATCATGCGTGGAATGTGCGTCAGGCCGCCCTTGCCATAGTCCGAGAACAACACCGCGTCATGCGCGGGGAGCACCCGCTCGAAGTCGCCGAGCATGCTGGTCAACACTTCGTGATCGGGCTGGTTCTCGAAGTCGACGCGAATGAGTTGCTGGGCGCGGCCGATCACCCGCAGCTTGACGATGGTGTACAGCTTGGGGTCTTCGCCCAGCAAGGTGGCGATGCCTTGCTGCTCAAGCAAAAGGCGCAGCTTGCGGGCCGGCTCGTCGAGCCCCACCACGGTCAGCAAGGTGGCCTGCGCGCCGAGCGTCTTCACGTTCAGGGCCACGTTTGCCGCGCCACCCAGACGCTCTTCTTCGCGCGTGACGCGCACCACCGGCACGGGTGCCTCGGGCGAGATGCGGTCGACTGCGCCGAACCAGTAGCGGTCGAGCATCGCGTCGCCGACCACCAGCACGCGAGCCGCCGCCAGCCTCGCCGCATCCAACGTCACGCTCATCCCAGATCCTCCAGCCGCTGCGGTGGGTAGGTGTCCCAGTTCAGGCAGCCGGGGCACTGCCAGAAGTAGGCTTTGGCCTCGAAGCCGCAGGCCGCGCAGCGGTAGCGTTGCAAGGGCTTCGCGGCTTGCACGATGGCGGCTTCGATGTTCGAGATTTCCGCGTCCGGCGCGCCATCGGCCTGGGTGATTCGCAAATGCAGCAACTCGCGGGCGGCCGCCAGGCTGGGCAGCTGCGTCAGGTGATCGGCTGCCCGTTGCCGCGTTGCCGCGGGGTCGGCGTCCAGCACGGCAATGGCGGTCAGTAACTCGAGTGATGGCTTTTGCAAGTACAGCTCGCGCAGTGCATTCAACGCCTGCGGCTCGGCGTTTGATGCCAATGCACTGCGCGCAAATTCGACCGCCACCAGACTGAAGGCGGCCGGGTTGACGGCAAGCAGCGTGCCCCACTCCTTCAAGGCCGCGAGGTGATCGCCGGCGGCTTGCTCGCGTTGCCCCGCCAGCACCAGCGGGCGTGCGGATTGCGGTGACGCTTCGCGTGCCTTGCGCAATGCATCGGCGGCGTCGGCGGGCTGGTTCCTGGCGTCTGCCTCCAACGCCAGCTCGCACCAGTAGTGCGCCAGCCGCGAGGCGTACGACCCGGTGCCGCTGCGTTCGAGCAACTGCGCGTCTTCGACGGCGGCGCGCCAGTCGTGCGAACGCTCGTGCAATGTCAGCAAGGCCAATCGGGCCTCGGTGTCGAAAGCCGTGCCTGCAAGCGCGCGCCACGCTCCTTCGGCGCGATCGAACAGGCCCGCCTTCATGTAGTCCTGCGCCAGGCCGTGCTGTGCACGATCGCGCTCGGAGGTGGGCAGGTCCGCCCGGTTCAGCAAATGCTGGTGCACACGCACCGCGCGCTCGTATTCGCCCCGGCGGCGAAACAGGTTGCCCAGGGCGAAGTGCAGGTCGGAGGTGTCGGGGTCTTGCTGCACCGCCTCGATGAACGCGTCGATGGCCTTGTCCTGCTGCTCGTTGAGCAAGAAGTTCAAACCCTTGAAGTAGGCCTTCGGAGAGTCACGCTGTTCGCGCCGCCACTGGCGAATGTCGAAGCGAGAGGCAAGCCAACCGAGCGCAAAGGCCGCCGGCAGGCCGAGCAGCAGCCATTGCAGGTCAAAGTCCATCGCGAGGAGGGTGTTCGGGCGGGGCGGGTTCGGTGAAAACCGGCTTCACGGGCAGCGGCACAGCGGGTTGCGCACGTTGCGCCACACGACGGTGCTTCCACCAGCTGGGCACCATTGCGATCACGCCAAAAGCGCAGCCCAGGCCAAACGCGACCAGCACGATGAAGACCATCGGCGCGCGCCATTCCTGGCCAAAAAAAATCTTCACACCAGCGTCGTGCTGATTGTTCAGCGCGAACGCGAAGAGACCGAAGAAAACGAAGGCCCTGAACAGCCAGACAAAAAACCGCATCACACCTCCAGCGCGAATTCTAGTTCGCGGGTGCGGTGTGAAGGGCAGTCATCGCGCGGGTTCAAACCGAGCGCGATGCCGTCACGGACAGCACTTCGTCCGCCGGCAACTGCTCGTCCACCGATTCACGCAGGGCCTTGCCGGGCTTGAAATGAGGCACCAGCTTTTCGGGGATCACCACCTGCTCGCCGGACCGCGGGTTGCGCCCCAAGCGGGGTGGGCGGCGGTTGATCGAAAAGCTGCCGAAACCGCGGATCTCGATGCGGTGCCCGCGCGCGAGTGCGTCGGACATCGCATCGAGGATCGTCTTGACCGCGAACTCGGTGTCGCGGTGCGTGAGCTGGCTGAATCGCTCAGCCAACTGCGCCACAAGGTCGGAACGCGTCATGAAGCGACCTTGCTACTCAACACAGAACATCGCTTACGAGTTGTTGTTCTGGTTGTCGAGCTTGGCGCGCAGCAAGGCACCCAGGCTGGTCGTGCCGGCGTTCTCACGCTCGCTGGTCTGGGCCAGGCGTTGCATGGCTTCCTGGTTGTCGGCGTTGTCCTTGGCCTTGATCGACAACTGGATCGAACGCGTCTTGCGGTCGACGTTGATGATCACGGCCGAGACTTCATCGCCATCCTTCAGCATGTTGCGTGCGTCTTCGACGCGGTCGCGGCTGATCTCGGAGGCGCGCAGGTAGCCCGTCACGTCGTCGTTGAGCTGGATTTCAGCGCCACGTGCGTCGACCAACTTGACCTTGCCCGTCACCGTC
>JANNEI010000430.1:0-9542 GCA_031378565.1 Burkholderiales bacterium | reverse complement strand
AGGGGCCAAGACCTACGCCTGCATGAACGGGCTGATCCTGCCAGGCCGCCAGGTGATGCTGGTGGACACCCACGTCAACTACGACCCCACGGCCGAGCAACTGGCCGAGATCACCGTGATGGCGGCCGAGGAGATGAAGCGTTTCGGCATGCGACCGAAGGCGGCGCTGCTGTCGCACAGCAACTTCGGCTCCAGCAACCAGCCGTCGGCCATCAAGATGCGCGACGCACTGGAACTGTTGCGTCAGCGCGCGCCGTGGCTGGAGGTGGACGGCGAGATGCACGGCGACACGGCGCTGGACGCCGACTACCGCGCCGAACTGATGCCGTCGAGCACCCTCACCGGCGAGGCCAACCTGCTGGTGCTGCCGAACATCGACGCCGCCAACATCGCCTACAACCTGCTCAAGACCACCGCAGGCGGCGGCATCGCCATCGGCCCGGTGCTGCTGGGTGCGGCCCAGCCGGTGCACATCCTGACGCCCTCGGCCACCGTGCGCCGCATCGTCAACATGACTGCCCTGACCGTCGCCGACGCCAATGCGCTGCGTTGACTGTCACGCACTTCGCCGAGTGTGCAGTGCACCAAATCGAGCAATATCCGGGAGAACCCGAGGCCTTGTGACGGAACCGTGACATTGAATTTTCAGCGCTGGGATGCCGCCCCTAAACTGGAAGATATCCCGCCACAAAAGGCTTCAATTAAAAGCAGGTACACACTGACATATCGACGCTGTCGCCCCAGTTTGAGGCAGACGCTTGAGATTTTCGGCCCGATTCGGTACCATTGGCGATTCTGGATTCAGGGATAACCCGTGCGTCTCTTTGCTTGGTCGCCGGCATGCCAACCCCTTCGAAAGTTGGGGCTCGCTATCACCTTCGCAGCGACTGTCACGGTAGCCGGCGGGGTGTTTGGCATGGGCCAGCCGGTGTCGGCAGGCTCGGTTGCTGTCGCCGAACTGCCCAGGGAAGCACAAGCCACCCAGCGCCTGATCCGCGCCGGAGGCCCGTTTCCCTACTCGAAGGACGGGGCGGTGTTCGGCAACCGCGAACATGCACTCCCCAGGCAGCCGCGAGGCTTCTACAAGGAATACACGGTGGCGACGCCGGGTTCGCGTGATCGAGGTGCCCGGCGCATCGTGTGTGGCGGACCGGCCCCGAAGAATCCTGAAACTTGTTTCTACACCGACGATCACTATGCGAGCTTCCGTCGAATCGCGCAGTGAGCACCGGTGGTCGACTTTGATTTTTTTTGACTGAGGAGGATACGCGACCATGCTCTTGCAGACCGTCCGTCCGAATATTGTTCAAGCCATCCGCGCTTACCGCGTCGAGGATTTGATGTCGTCCGCCAACGATGTTGGCCAGCATTTCCTGTACGCCAACCTGACCGCGGCCCAGTCCAAGCAGGACGTGCTCGAAGGCATCGCCGAGGCATTCCTGTTTCCGGCGCACTTCGGCAAAAACCTCGATGCACTCTACGACTGCATGACCGACCTGGTGCACAAGTCGGGCTCGCAACCCGGTTTCGTGGTGGTGCTGGAGCAGTTGCCCGACAACCCGCGCTTCGACCGCGAGGTGCGCGAGCAATTGCTCGACGTGTTCCGCGATGCGGCCGACTTCTGGGCGGAGCGAAAAATACCGTTCAGGTGCTTCTATTCTTTTCAGTAGCCCGCTCTCAGGAACAAAGTTCCTGGGAGCGGGCTACCGAAGTGGCTCAAAGCATCACCGAGAAGCCTGCCAAGGCGGCAGCCAAGAGCGCAGCCGGTGCAAATTTCGGCATGAACATGCCGTTGATGAGCAGCGCCTTCGACACCGCGATGTGGCTGAACGCGGCCTGAGGCCGGGGTTCGTGATCGGCGTGGCGTTCTCGCCGCCGGTCTACAAAAGAAAAGCGGCCTTCGGGCCGCTTTTTCATGAGCCTGCGCAGGCCCGCGCGAGGTCGAGGTACTGGCCAACCGGAACTTCTTCGGCGCGCCGCTGCACGTCGAAGGCACCCGCAAAGCCGCGCTGCTCCAGCCAGCGGCCCAGCGTGTGGCGCAGCAACTTGCGCCGCTGCGAGAACGCGACCTGCACCAGTTCGCCCAGCAACCGTGCATCCACGCCCGCCGGTGCCGGCAACGGCAGCATTCGCACCACGGCCGAGTCGACACGCGGCGGCGGCTCGAAGGCCTCTGGCGGCACCTCCAGCACCGACTCGATGGCATAGCGCCACTGCAGCATCACCGACAACCGGCCGAAGTCCTTCTTGCCCGGTCCGGCAGCCATCCGGTCGACCACCTCTTTTTGCAACATGAAGTGCTGGTCCACCACGTGGTCGACGGCTTCGAGCAGGTGAAACAGGATCGGCGTGGAGATGTTGTAGGGCAGGTTGCCGACCACCCGCAGCTTCTGCCCCGCCTGCATGGCCAGCGCGCTGAAATCGACCTTCAGCACGTCGGCTTCGACCACCGTCAGTTCGGGCCGCTTGCGCAGCCGGGCCGCCAGGTCGCGGTCGAGTTCGATCACGGTCAGCTGCCCGCTGGCGGCCACCAACGGCGTGGTCATCGCACCCAGGCCGGGGCCGATCTCGACCAGCGCCTGCCCAGGACGCGGCGCGATCGCATCGACGATGGCACCGAGCACCGAGGTATCGGTCAGGAAGTGTTGGCCGAAGCGTTTGCGGGGAATGTGCTTCACGACCCGCTCCGTGCCGCGGCTCGCGCGCTGCTGCGGCTACTGCGGCGCTTCACGCACTTCCACGTAGGCGCGGGCGCGCAGGTCGCGCAACCAATCGGCGTACGCTTCCTCGAACTTCTGCTCGCGCAGAACGTTGCGCGCCTGCTCGCGCAATTGCTTGGGTTCGAGCGCCGTCTGGCGCCGCTCGGTGACCTGGATCAGGTGCACGCCGAAGCGCGACAGGATCGGGTCTGAAATGCCGCCCAACGCCAGGCCCGTCATGGTCTCCTCGAACTCGGGCACGAAGCTGCCGGGCGAGGCCCAGCCGAGGTCGCCCCCTTGTGCGGCGCTGCCGTCCTCGGAGTTCTCTTTTGCCAGCTGCTCGAAGCTTTTCGCACCGCTTTGAATCTGCCGCTTGAACTCGGCCAGGCGGCGAATCGCGGCGTCTTGCGGCAGTTGCGCCGAAGGCTTCAGCAGGATGTGCCGGGCGTGCGTCTGGGTGATCGAGAACGCCCCCAGATCGCGGCGATCCACCAGCTTGAGCACATGGAAGCCGGCCCCGGTTCGCAGCGGCTCGGCTGCGACCTCACCGGCCTTCAGGTTGCGAACCTGCGCCACGAACACATCGGGAAGCCGATCGGCCGGGCGCATGCCGATGACGCCGCCCTGCGCCTTGTTGGCATCTTCGGAAATCTCGCGCGCCACCGCCTCGAACGATTCACCGGCCTTGACCCGCGTCAGCACCGAATCGGCACGCCGCCGACGCTCGGCCACCAGCGCATCGGTGGCCCCCTCGGGGACGCCGACCAGCACCTGGGCAATGTTGTATTCGGTCGAAGCGCCCGCCGCGGCGCGCTGCTTCTCGATCACGGCGTCGATGTCGGCCTCACTGATGCGGATGCGGCCCTGCACCTCGCGTTCGCGCACGCGCTCGACCATGATCTGGTCGCGCACATTGTTCCGGAAGCGACCGTAATCGACACCGTCGGCGCGCATCCGTTCGCGCATCTGGGCCGGCGTGACCTGGTTTTGCACCGCCACGTTGGCCACCGCGCGATCGAGTTCGGCTTCGTCGACGCGGGCACCGCTGTCTCGGGCGTAGGTCACCTGAACGCGTTCGTCGATCAGGGCATCGAGCAGCTGCTTGCGCAACTCGGCTTCGGGTGGCAGGCGTGCGCCGCTGCGGGCCGCGTTCTCGCGCACGCGGGCCAACCGCAGCTCAAGCTCGCCCGCGGTCACCAGTTCCTGGTTGACGATCACGGCGATGTAGTCGCCGCCCCGCGGCAGGCCACTGCCCGCCGTGACGGGCGATGCGGGCTTCGGCTTCAGTTGCGCGAACGCCTGAGCCGGGGTCAGCAAAACAGCCAGCGCCAGCAGCACGGGGCCGACGCCGGCGCGCAGAAAGAAAGGAAGCTCAGTCATAGGTGGGGTTGGGTGCGCTTGGAAAGGTGCCCTCACGCAGCAATCGGTAACCGGGGATATTGTCCTTCAAGACCTGCAGCGGGTTGGAACCCAGCCGCGACAGGCCGACCAGCTCCAGTTGCAGCAGCAGCCGCGTCGTGGCTTCGCTGCGTCCGGTGGACAGCCGCTCGGCCACGACGCGGCCGATCCAGCAGCCGGCGTCGTACTCCAGTCCCAGCACCGAGTCGGTCACCCGCCTGTCGGTGGTGCTGTAGTTGATTCGGCCCACGCTGTACCAGGTGCCACGGCACGACGTGTTGCCGCTGCCCACCGAAGGCGCGGCCAGAGTGGCTGCCGGGCCGTAGACCGGCCACTGCCAGCCGAGCTCGACCTGCTCGCCCGAGCCACGCGCCAGTCGGTGGGTGGCGTTGACGGTGCGAAACGGGCCTGGTGAATAACGCGCGCCGACGATGGACCGCACCGTGCGGCCGATGTCGGGGCTGTACTGCACCGACGCGTCCAGCGTCCAGCTCTTCAGCAGGCTGGTCGAGCCAAGCAGCAGCACGTCGGAAAAGCGCCGCGTGAACGGCAATCCGTCGGGCGTGATGCGCTGGTCGCGAAACAGCACCCGCTGCACCACGCCCAGGCGCAGCGCTTCGGCACCGGTGTAGGGGTCGAGCACGCGCGTGGTCACGCCGGTGGTGAGCTGGTGCGCGTCCGACACCCGGTCGACGCCGCTGAACGCGTTGTCGGTGAAGATCGAATCGAAGTTGAAGTCCTTCGCCGCCGCGTCGAAATTCGGCAGGCCGGTCTGCTCGCGAAACGGCGTGTTGACGTACAGCACGCGCGGCTCCAGCGTCTGGCGCATGGTCTGGCCGAACCAGCCGGTGTCGCGCTCGAAGACCCAGGCGCTGTCGATGCTGAAGCTCGGGATCAGGCGCGACACGTTGCGCCGGCCGGCGAAGTTGCCGCTGGTCAGCGGCGCATCGAGCGCGTAAGCCGCGGCGTTGAAGGACAGCCGCGGCGTCACCGTCCAGCCTGGCGTGACGAAGGGCAGCGCCAGGCTGCCCAGGGCGTGTGCCCGCGATCCGGTGACGCGGTTCAGGTTGACCGCGGCCAGGTTGTCGGGGTTGGCAAAGCGGTTGAATTCGCTCTCGAAGCTGGCCTCGAAGCCAGCACCGATGCTGCGCGTGACGCGTGCCCCGACCTGCGGCACGCGCTCGTACGGCGCCTCCACCGGCGCGTCCAGGCTTTGCAGCAGCTGCCACTTTTGCACCCGCGCGTAGGTCGTCCAGCCGCCGAGCGGGCGGCTGGCCTGCAGATCGGACAGCAGCAGCCGCGGCGTGAAGCTCGGCACCGCGCGCGAGAAGTCTTTCCAGTAGTCGTCGTCGGACACGCGCAGCACACGCAGCAGCAGCCGCGTATCGGCCCGCAACTCGGCGTCGTGGCCGAGGTTGATCGCGTAGCGGGTGTGTCCGGTGGTGCGGTCATTGGGCAGCAGGTTCAGGTTGGCGTTGCCGCTGTAGCGCGGCTCGAGGTAGCGGAATTCGCTGTCGAGGCCCAGGCTGCGCCGGCTGCTGAAGGTGGGCGTGAGGGTGGCGTCGCGGTTCGGTGCGATGTTCCAGTAATAAGGCACCGCCACCTGCAGGCCGCTCTTGCTGTCGATGTTGATCGTGGGCGGCAGCCAGCCCGACTTGCGCGCGTCGGTGAGCGGAAAACTCAGCACCGGCGCGGCCAGGATGGGCACCCCCAGGAAGCGCAGCACCGCGCCTTCTGCGATGCCCTCGTTGGCTTCGAAGTCGAGCTTCACGCGGTCGGTGGTGAGCAGCCACGCCGGCCCGCCGGACCCGTCGGGCGGGCAGCTCGAATAGGTGGCCCGCGTGGCAACGGCCCGCTGCTCGCCCAAAAAGTCCAGCCGGTCGGCCACACCGCCGGCGCCGACGCTGCCGAAGTAGTAGGTCGGATTCTGGAAGAAGCCCTCGAAACGCTGCACCTTGAGCTGCAACTCGGGGCCGCTGTAGACGTTGCCGTCGCGCGTCACGCGCACATTGCCGCGGGCCTGCGCCAGGTCGTCGGGGTGCTCGTAGCTCAGGCGGTCGGCGCGGATCACCATGCCGCCGCGGCGCAGCTCGGCGTCGCCTTCGGCCACGGTTTCCAGATCGGGCCGGCCGCGCAGCTCGCGTGCTTGCAGGATGACCGGGAGTTGCCTGGCCGCGTCGCCGCGGGGCGGCGGCTGCAACGACGGCGACGCTCGAAGCAGCAAGCCGTTCGAGGGCGCACTGGCCGCTTGCGCAGCCGCGTCGTCAGCCACCCACAAGCCCAGCGCAGCAGCCACCGGGAGCAGCCGCAGGGACGGGTGGCGCGGTCGCCTGGATCGCTCTGATGGGCGTGCGGACAAAGGGGCGGGGTCGCGGGTCAAAGGACTGGAAGCGTTCGGTTCAGGTGCGCCGGCCAGACCTCGCGAAGTGCCGGTTGCCGACGCCCGCGCAGCCCGGCGGCGGTGCGGGTGGTTTGTAGAATCGATTATCCATGAGCACCCCGACCCACCCGCCGCCTGCCTCGCCTCCCGCGTCGATTGAATGGCACGACGCGGCCCGCCACGCCGCCTTCGACCACTGGCTGGCCGAGGCGTCGCCGCGCCACGGCTTGCAGGCCGGCACGCTGCGCGCGGCTTCGGCGGACGCCAGCTTCCGGCGCTACTTCCGCATCGACGGGGCTGCGGCTTCTTTCATCGTGATGGACGCGCCGCCGCCGCTCGAGGACGTGCGCCCTTTCATCGACATGGCCGGGCGCATCGCGCGTGCCGGCCTGCACGCGCCGCGCGTGCTGGAAAGCGATGCGGCGCGGGGCTTCCTGCTGCTCAGCGACCTCGGCTCCGCCCTGTACCTGGACGTTTTGCGAGACGCCGTGGCCAGTGGCAACGGCGCTGCGGTCAACGCCCTGATCCGCGACGCGGTGAGCACGCTGGTGGCGTGGCAGCAGCGGGTCGACGGCAGCGGCTTGCCGGCTTATGACGCGGCCTTGCTGAACCGCGAGCTGGCCCTGTTCCCCGAGTGGTGCGTGGCACGCGAGCTGGGCGTGACATGGACCGACGACGAACAGGCGCAGTGGGCCGATGCGGCCGCCGCGCTGGTCGCCAGTGCGCTGGCGCAGCCCACGCTGGCCGTGCACCGCGACTACATGCCGCGCAACCTGATGCTGTGCCGCGAAGGTGTCGGCATTCTCGATTTCCAGGACGCGGTGCGCGGCCCGATCAGCTACGACATCGCCTCGTTGCTGCGCGACGCCTTCATCAGCTGGGACGAGGACCAGGAGATCGACTGGGCCGCCCGCTACTGGCAGCAAGCCAGGAAGGTCGGCCTGCCGGTGCCCGCCGACTTCGGCGAGTTCTGGCGCCAGCTCGAATGGATGGGCTTGCAGCGCCACCTCAAGGTGCTGGGCATCTTCTGTCGCCTGAAACACCGCGACGGCAAGCCGAAGTACACCGACGACCTGCCGCGCTTCTTCGCCTACGCCCACAAGGTGGCCGCGCGCTACAACGCGCTGCGTCCGCTGTCGCGGCTGCTGGAGCCGCTGATGGGGGCCGAGCGCCGCGACGTGTACTACTGACGGTCGACCTGGCGCGCGGGTGCCGGTGCCGTTTCGCAGCCCGCTGCCGCCAGCCACGGGTCGTGGTCGTCGCCGCCGAAGGTCTGCAACAGAAAGTCGATGAAGGCCCGCGTGCGCGCCGGCACGTACTTGCGCGTGGGCATGGCTGCGTAGATGGTCTGCGTCAGCAGGTGCCACTCGGGCAGCACGCGCTCCAGCGCGTTTTCGAGCAAGGCGTCTTCCACCACGAAGGAGGGCAGGCCGGCGATGCCCAGCCCGGCCAGCGCCGCCGCGTACATGGTGTCGATGTGGATGGTGCTGAGCGCCGAACGCGAGGGCACCAGGGTCACCGATTCGGCCGGCTCGTCGTCGCCGAAGACACCGCGGTGAAAGGTGATGTCTCGCGCGAAGCTGGGAATCATCGATTCATGGTGCGGCAGCTCGCTCGGGTGGGCGGGCCGCCCCTTGCGGTCGAGGTATTCGGGCGAGGCGCAGGTGATCACCTCGCTGCTGGCCAGCCGGCGCGCGATGAAGTCGCCGTTCAGCGGCTGGCGGCCGACGATGACGATGCTGATGTCGAAGTTCTCGTCCACCGTTTCCACCGGCCCCGGCACCGACAGGTCGAGCGTGACCAGCGGGTACTGCGCGCGGAACTTGGGCAGGTGCTTGGCGATCTGGTGCACCGCGAAGGCGGGCGGTGCCAGCACGCGCAGGTGGCCGCGCGGCTCCGAGGTGGCGGCGCTGGCCAGCGCCTCGGCTTCGTCCACCTCGGTCAGGATCTGCCGCACCCGGTCCAGGTAGGCACCGCCGGTTTCTGTCAACGCCAGGCTGCGGGTGGTGCGGTTGATGAGTCGCGCGCCGAGGTGGTCTTCGAGGTCGGCCACCAGTCGGGTCACCACTGCCGGCGACAGGTTCAGCTCACGTGCCGCCGAGGCAAAACTGCCGGCATCGATGACGCGGGTAAACACCCGCATGGAATGGAGTCGGTCCATCTTCAAGCCCCCTCATTGTTTCGATTTCGACAATGCGTCATTGAAGCACGGGTTGTTTATTGATGGGCTCCGAATGAATACAGTCCACTTCATCGACGAGGCCCAGGTAAACCCCGGGGTCTCACCGAAGGTGGACAAGACGGCAAACAACAACAACGCCGCCCTGCCCGAAAACGTCAAGTCAGTCTGACCCCAAGGAAAATCACCATGAACGCCAAGCTCCTCTACCTCGCCACCATCGCCATCGCCCTGCTCAGCACCGGTGCAGCGATGGCCGCCGAAGCCACCCAGTTCAACGTCCCGGCGAGCACGCAGACCCGTGCCAACGTGAAGACTGAACTCAGCCAGGCAAAGGCCAACGGCCAGTTGCTGCGCAGCTTCGAAACCGACCAGCGCATCGTCGAGCCGGCAGCGGCGCTCACCACGCTGCGTCCGCGGGCTGAAGTGCGTGCCGAAGCGCGCTCGGCCGCGCGCCGTCACGAGTTCAACGCGAACTACGTCGGCGCGTAAGCACTCGATCTGTGTCAGCGCAAAGGCCGCCTTCGGGCGGCTTTTTTTGCGTCGCTGCGGGCCGGCTTGAGCGAGCACGACAGCGGCGACAATCGGCCATCCCCTCGACACCGCCCACGGCGCAGGCCCACCAGCCCGCGCCGCTTCGCGTTTTCATTGCCACTTCTCGACCGAGCCCGTCACGCCATGTTCGCCTTCTTCGAGACCCGCGTTCGCCCCACCCAGGTGCCGCACGGTGAGCCGCCGCCGGGGCTGGCGGCGTTCTACTGGCACTTCATCCGGCAGACGCGCGGCCTGTACGCCGCGATGTTCGCGACCGGGCTGGCGGTGGCGCTGATCGACACGCTGATTCCGGTCTTCATCGGCAAGCTGGTCACGCTGATGGAAGCCGCTG
>JANNEI010000425.1:0-10764 GCA_031378565.1 Burkholderiales bacterium | reverse complement strand
GGGCTGGAGCCTGGAAGTGTTGCCCGGGGTGCGGGTGCGTGCGCTGGCCGGCACCACCTTCCGCGCGCCGAGCTTCAACGACTTGTTCTATCCGGGTTACGGCGTCGACACGCTGCGGCCCGAAAAGGGGCGCAGCCTGGAAGCCGGCGTGGCGTGGCGAGTGGCGGCCGCCGAAGCGTCGGCGACCGTGTTTCAGAACAAGGTGCGTGACCTGATCGGCTACCAGCCCGACCGCGCGTTCTGCCCGGCCGATCCTTCCTACGATTTCGGCTGTGCCGGCAACGTCAGCCGTGCGCGTTTGCAGGGTGCCACGCTGTCGGCGTCGCAGCGCTGGGGTGCGCTGAGCCTGCGCGGGAGCATCGACTTTCTGGACGCCAAGGACGCCGACTCTGGCCAGCGTCTGGCGCGCCGCGCAGCGCACCAGGAAAGCCTGACGGCCGACTATGCGGTGGGTGCGTGGAACCTGGCTGCGTCGGTGCTGGGCGTGGGCGCGCGGCCCGAGGGCGGGGTGACGCTCGGCAGCTACCAAACGCTCGACCTGCGGGCGACTTGGCGGCTGGCCCCGCAGTGGCAGGTCGAGGGCAAACTGTTGAACGCCACCGACCGCCGCATCGAACCCGCGCGCGACTACCAGGCGCTGGGCCGGCAAGCCTGGCTCGGCCTGCGCTTCGACGGCGCGGGCTTGTGAGCGCCCCAGGCATCCACGCGAATCCTGTGGCCGCGAAGGCCGCAAAGGTCGCAAAGGAAGTTCAAGCGCTTCTTCGCGCCCCTTTGCGTTCTTTGCGCCTTTGCGGTGGAAATTTTTTCTTCACAAGGCGGGCCGGCACCTCCGGCAGCGGGATTGCGCTCGGCCTGTTGGCGCTGTGCCTGCACGGTGTCGTTTTTTCTCAGACCCAGCAGCTGCGCGATGACCGTGGCGCGACGCTGGCGTTGACTGCTGCGCCGCAGCGCATCGTCAGCCTGCTGCCCTCGCTGACCGAGAGCGTTTGCGCGCTCGGCGGCTGCGCGCGGCTGGTGGGCACCGACCGGTTCTCCAACTGGCCCGCGAGTGTGGCCACTTTGCCCAAGCTGGGCGGGCTGGACGATGCACAGATCGAGCGCATCGTCGCCCTCAAGCCCGACCTGGTGCTGGTGGCCACCTCGGCGCGCGTCACCGATCGGCTCGAAGGCCTGGGCTTGAAAGTGCTGGTGCTGGAGTCGCGCAACCATGCCGACGTGCAGCGAACGCTGTTGCTGCTGGCCCAGGTGCTGGGCACGCCGAACGAGGCCGCCGTGGTGTGGGCACGCATCGAGCGCGAGATGACGGCAGCGGCGGCCAAGGTGCCCGCAGCATTGCACGGCCGGCGCGTTTACTTCGAGGTCGACGGCGCGCCGTATGCCGCGGGCGCGTCGTCCTTCATCGGCGAGACGCTGACGCGCCTCGGCATGGCGAACGCCGTGCCGGCCGAACTGGGGCCGTTCCCCAAACTCAGCCCCGAGTTCGTCGTGCGCGCGCAGCCCGACATCGTGATGGCCGATGCGCGCAGCCTGGCCGACATGCGCAAGCGCCCCGGCTGGTCCACATTGCGCGCCTTGCGCAACGCGCAGACCTGCGGCTTCGTGGCGGCGCGCTACGAGGTGTTGATTCGCCCGGGTCCGCGCATGGGCGAGGCCGCGCTGTCGCTGGCCGACTGCCTGGCCGCCATGCCGCCGTTGCCGTCGCCTCTGCCGTCCCTGCCACCGTCCCCGCGACCGAAGGCAGGCTGATGTCGGAACACGATGCGCAGCGTCGCGCCCGGCTGTCCCGGGCACTCGGGCTGCTCACGCTGATCCTGCTCGCGGCCGGCCTGGCTGCGGGCGGCGAGGGCTGGTCGGTGCCGGCGCTGATCGAGACCCTTCAGGGCTCTGACGCCGCCTTGATCGTGCGTGACATTCGCGCCCCGCGCACGCTGGGCGCGTGGCTCACCGGTGCGCTGCTCGGCTTGGCCGGTGCCATCGCGCAGGGCCTGTTCCGCAACCCGCTGGCCGACCCTTACCTGCTGGGTTCGGCATCCGGTGCATCGCTGGGCGTGGTGCTGGTGCTGGCCGGCAGTGCGATGGCCGGGCACGGCATCAGCCTGGCCACCGCCGATGCAGTGGCGCGCATCGGCCTGGTGGGCGCGGCGTTTGCCGGCGCGCTGCTGGGCGTCACGCTGACGTTGCTGCTGGCGCGCGGCGCGCAGCAGACGCTGCGGCTGTTGCTGGCGGGTGTGGTGGTGGGCGTGATGCTGTCGGCGCTGGGCGACATGGTGACCACGGTGGCCCCCGACGCATTGCGCGGCCGGCAGGCGTTTCTGCTGGGCAGCACCGGCTACCTCAGCTGGGGCAGTTGCGCCGTGCTGGCCGGCGGGCTGCTGTTGGCGGGGCCGCTGGCGTGGCGGCTGTCGCGCCTGCTGGACGCACTGACGCTGGGTGAAGACAGCTCGCGCAGCCTGGGCCTTGCGCTGCCGCGCCTGCGGCTGGCGCTGGTGGTGGCGTTGGCGCTGGCCACCGGGCTGGCGGTGTCGCAGGCCGGGCTGATCGCCTTCGTCGGCCTGGTGGCACCGCACCTGGTGCGCCGCTTTGCGCCTGCAGCGCATGGCTACAGCCTGCTCGCCAGCGCGGCGATGGGCGGCACGTGGCTGCTGATGGCCGACGTGCTGGCGCGCAGCCTGATGGCCCCGGTCGAGTTGCCCGTGGGTGTGCTGACAGCGGTGCTCGGCGGCGGCTACTTGCTGTGGCTGTTGCAGCGGCGCGCTCTCGCATGACGACCTCTTCGATGCCGAGCCTGTCAGCGCAAGCCATTGGCCTGCGGCTGGGCAGCACTCAGGCGCTGGACGGCGTGACGCTGTCGTTGCAGCCGGGCTGGACCGCCATCGTCGGCCCCAACGGCGCGGGCAAGTCGACCCTGCTGCGCGTGCTGGCGGGTTTGCAGACGCCCGACAGCGGCAGCGTGATGTTGAACGGCCGGCCGCTGCGCGAGGTGCCGCTGCGCGAGCGGGCGCTTGCCATGGCCTGGCTGGACCAGCAGGGCGAGGCCGGCGGCGACCTGACGGTGCGCGAGGTGGTGCACCTGGGCCGGTTGCCGCACCTGGGCCTGTTCGCCGTGCCGTCTGCGCTGGATGAAGCGCTGGTGCAGCAGGCGATGGCACACACCGAGTGCGCTGCCTGGCAGCAGCGCCGCCTGCCCGAACTGTCGGGTGGCGAGCGCCAGCGCGTGCTGCTGGCGCGCGCGCTGGCGGTCGATGCGCCGCTGCTGCTGCTGGACGAACCGACCACCCACCTCGACCCGCCGCACCAGGTCGCGCTGGTGCGCTTGTTGAAGCAACAGGCGCAGGCGGGCCGCACGGTGGTGTGTGTGCTGCACGACCTGTCGCTGGCCCTGCAGGCCGACCGGCTGGTGGTGCTGGACCACGGCCGCGTTGTTGCCGATGGAGCTCGTGACGATCAGGCGCTGCACAGCGCGTTGAGCGAGGTGTTCGCGGGTGCCGTGCGTGTCGAGCGGCTGCGTCAGCGCTGGATCGCGGTGCCCAATCTGGATGAATGACGTGACCTTCGAGATTCCCGAAATTGCCCCGTTGCACGACGCAGCGCTCGCGCAGCAGCTGCAAGCCTTGATCGACGGCAAGACCAAGCCGCTGGGCGCGCTGGGCCGGCTCGAATCGCTGGCATTGCAGCTCGGCTTGATCCTGCGCAGCTGCGCGCCCGAGCTTCGCGAGCCGCAACTGGTGGTGTTCGCCGCCGACCACGGCCTCGCGGCGCGCGGTGTGTCGGCCTACCCGAGCGACGTGACCTGGCAGATGGTGGAAAACTTTCTGGCCGGTGGTGCCGCCGTGAGCGTGCTGGCGCGCCAGCACGGCCTGGCGCTCAGCGTGGTCGATGCCGGCGTGCGCCACGACTTCGCGCCGCGCGCCGGCCTTCTGCAACGCAAGGTGGCGATGGGCAGCGCCGATGCATCGGCCGGCCCGGCGATGACCGCGGCGCAATGTGCGCAGGCGCTGCAAGCAGGCGTCGACGTGGTGCGCGGCCTGCCCGGCAACGCGCTGCTGTTGGGCGAGATGTGCATCGGCAACACATCGAGCGCAGCGCTGTTGCTGGCGCGGCTGACCGGCGAGCCGATTGCCGCCTGCACCGGGCGCGGCACCGGCCTCGACGACGCGGGTCTGCGGCGCAAGCGGGCCGTGCTGGCCGAGGTGTTGCAGCGTCACGCGGCAGCAGCCGGGCCGCTGGATGCGCTGGCGGCGTTCGGCGGTTTCGAGATCGCGATGATGGCCGGTGCTGCGCTGCAGGCGGCGGCCGAGCGGCGCGTGATCGTGGTCGACGGTTTCATCAGCGGCGCGGCGCTGCTGCTGGCGTCGCGCCTGTCGCCTGCCGTGCTCGACTTCTGTGTGTTTGCCCACCGCTCCGACGAGGCCGGCCATGCGCTGTTGCTGCGCCATTTGCAGGCGCAGCCGCTGCTCGACCTGGGCATGCGGCTGGGTGAGGGCAGCGGTGCCGCAGTGGCGTGGCCGCTGATCGCCAGCGCTGCCTGCCTGATGCGTGAGATGGCCAGCTTCGATTCGGCCGGTGTGTCCAGTCGCAGCTGACCTCCCGATGGCCCCGCACCTCCCGATGAAACACGAACTGCGCCTCTTCTTCATCGCGCTGCAGTTCTTCACGCGGGTGCCGATCCCGCGCTGGGTCGGTTTCGAGCCGGCGTGGTTGAACGCCTGCGCACGGCACTTTCCGCTGGTGGGGTGTTGCGTCGGCGTGATCGCTGCGGCGTCGCTGTGGCTCGGCCACCTGCTGTTCACGCCGGCCGTGGCGGTGCTGTTGTCGATGGCGGCCAGCGTTTTGCTGACCGGTGCCTTCCATGAAGACGGGTTGGCCGACACCTGCGATGCGCTGGGCGGCGCGGTCAGCCGGGAGCGGGCGCTGGCGATCATGAAGGACTCGCGCATCGGTGCGTATGGCGCGGTCGGGCTGCTGCTGATGCTGGGGCTGAAAGCGGCCACGCTGGTGTCGCTGCCGCTGATGGCGGCGCTGCCGGCGCTGCTGTTGGCCCACACGGCATCGCGCTTCGCGCCGGTGCTGCTGATTCGTTGCCTGCGCTATGCCGGTGACCTCGAACATGCCAAGGCGAAGCCGCTGGCGCAGCGGGTGTCTGGAACGGGCGTGATGGTGGCGGCTGCCTGGGTCGCGTTGCTCGCGGCGACGCTGCTGCTGTGGCAGCCGGCCTGGCGATGGCCGGTGGCGCTGGCCCTCACTGCTGCCGGCCTGGGCTGGCTGTGGTGCGCGCGCTGGCTGCGCCGACGCCTCGGCGGCTACACCGGCGACACGCTGGGCGCAACCCAGCAGATCACCGAAGTGCTGGTGCTGCTGGGCTGGCTGGGTGCGCTGCGGTGGTGATGTGGGTCTGGCGGCATCCGAAGCCGCGGCAGGTGACGGGGCGCTGCATCGGCCACACCGACGTGGGCGTGGACCGGCGCAAGGCGAAGCGCCTCGCGCACCGGATTCGGCACGCCGCACGCCGCAACGGGCTTCCGCACAGCGTCTGGACATCGAGCCTGCAACGCAGTGGATCGGTGGGCGATTTTCTGGCGCGGTGGGGCTGGCAGCACCGGCGCGACGCGCGGCTCGACGAGATGAACTTCGGTGCCTGGGACGGACGGCCGTGGGACGCCATCGGCGCCGCGGCCGTCGACGCTTGGTGCCAGGATTTCCTGGAACACGCGCCGGGCGGCGGCGAATCGGTGGCGCAACTGCTGACCCGCTGCCGGCACTTCATTGCCGACATGCAGGCGGCTCAGCCGGTGTGTGTGGTCGGACACGCAGGCTGGATCAGCGCCCTGGCATGGTTGAGCGACAGGCCGGCGGAGGTGCCTGCCGCAATCACCTGGCCTGCTGCGGTGGGCTACTCGTCATGCACTCGCGTTGAAGGTTTCGGTATCGATGGATGACCGTGCAGCGCGCATGAGCGCGAGGCTCGCCCTGGCACCGATCTGGCGCAACAGCGTCAACTGGCGCGGCGTCCAGACCACCGCATGGCCGACCTGCTCGCAGCTGAAAGTGCCGAACATCACGCCGTTCACCGAAAAGCACACATCCATCAGCGAATGCACGTTCAACGGAAGCAGATAGTCGTCCAGGAAGCCGATGGTCGCCGGGTGGGTTCGCGCATTGTTGGCGACCACGCAGCTGTCGCGTTTCAGCGCCTCGAAATACGCGGCCGCCTGGGTCGGAACCATGTCGGTCGTTCCGTCCATCCGCATCCGGTCGAGGGGCGCGTCGAACATCGCCGCGCAGCGCAGCGCGCGGCCCTCGAGGGTGTCGGCAAAGATCCACACACCGGCTCGCGAGCACCCGATCTCGGCCGCGACCCAGCGGGTGAATCGCTCCAGGAATTGCGCACTGCTGATCTCGCCGCGATCCAGGCGGCTGCACACTTCCTGCAGACTCATCATTTGCGGCATGCCGGATTGTTGCCCGCCTGAATCCGTGGAAGGCCCGGAGTTCGCCTCGAAAAGCGGGGCAACTCGCGCGATGGCTGAGCGGTGTGGCACCCGCCGCGACGAACGTCAGCGGCTCACCGAATTGCAGCAGTGCGGCGGCCGATGTCGCACAGGTCGGCCACCCGGCATTGCGGGCACAGCGGCCTGCGCGCCTGGCACACATAGCGGCCATGCAGGATCAGCCAGTGGTGCGCGTCCACCAGATACTCGGCAGGCACCCGTTGCAGCAACTTCAGCTCGACCTGCAGCGGGTTCTTGCCCGGTGCCAGGCCGGTGCGGTTGCTGACGCGAAAGATGTGCGTGTCGACCGCCATCGTCGCCTCGCCGAAGGCTACGTTCAGCACCACGTTGGCGGTCTTGCGGCCGACGCCGGGCAGGGCTTCGAGCGCTTCGCGCGTGCGCGGCACCTGCCCGCCGTGCTGCTCGACCAGGATGGCGCAGGTCGCCAACAGGTTCTTCGCCTTGTTGCGAAACAGCCCGATGGTGCGGATGTGTTCGGTCAGCGCCGGCAGGCCCAGCGCCAGGATTTTTTCGGGCGAATTGGCGACCGCGAACAAGCGCCGCGTCGCCTTGTTGACGCCCACGTCGGTGGCCTGCGCCGACAGCAGCACGGCGGCCAGCAGCTCGAACACGTTGGTGTATTCCAGCTCGGTGTTCGGCTGCGGATTGGCTGCCTTGAGGACGGCAAAGAACGGGGCGATGTCAGCGGATTTCATGGGCGCAGGCGGGCCACCGAGGCCAAGGCCTTGGTGGCGAGCAACTCGTCGCGCTCGCGCTGGTCGCGCTCGAAGCGGAACTGGTGGAAAGCGTAGCGCGCACGTGCCTCATCTGCCTGCGCTTCACCCCACGCGGCCCAGCCGGTTCGGTCGCCGGTGACGCCGACGAGCGAGATGCAGTCGACCGGGCAGACTGGAATGCACAGCTCGCAGCCGGTGCACAGGTCGTCGATCACGGTGTGCATCAACTTTGGGCCGCCGAGGATCGAGTCGACCGGGCAGGCCTTCAGGCACAGCGTGCAGCCGATGCACCAGGCCTCGTCGATCACCGCGAGTTGGCGCGGGCCTTCCAGACCGTTCAGCGGGTTGAGTTTCTGCTCTGGCTGGCCACTGATGCGCGCGAGACGGGCGATGCCTTCGGCACCGCCGGGCGGGCACTGGTTGATGGCCGCCGCGCCCTCGCTGATGGCCTGCGCGTAGCCGCGGCAGTCGGGGTAGCCGCAGCGCGTGCACTGCGTCTGCGGCAAGGCGTCGTCGAGCGTCGCGGCGAGCAAGGCGGTGGCATTCACCGCCGAATTATCACTTTGCCTTCTTGCGCGCCGGCACCGGCTTTGCAACCGGCTTCGAAGCCCGAACGACCGGCTTCGAGGCGGCCGCAACGGGCTTGGCCAGCCGTTTGACCGGAGCAGACCGCTTTGCGGCGGGCCGGGTGCTTGTGGACTGGTGGCCGGCGATAAAATCCCGCACCGTCGGGTAGACCAACTCGCGCCAGCGCCGGCCCGAGAAGATGCCGTAGTGGCCGGCACCTTCCACGTCGTAGTGGAACTGGCGGCTCTTCGGCACGCCGGTGCACAGGCCGTGCGCGGCACGCGTCTGGCCGGCACCCGAAATGTCGTCCAGCTCGCCTTCGATGGTCAGCAAGGCGGTGCTGGTGATGTCTTGCGGGCGCACCAGGTGGCCCTTGACCCTCCAGGTGCCGTTGACCAGGGCGAAATCCTGGAACACCGTCTTGATGGTGTCGAGGTAGTACTCGGCCGGCATGTCGAGCACGGCGTTGTACTCGTCGTAGAAGCTGCGGTGGAACTCGGCGCTTTCGTCTTCGCCGCGCATCAGGTCGTTGAAGAAGTCGTAGTGCGACTTCAGGTGCCGGTCGGGGTTCATCGCGATGAAGCCCGTGTGCTGAAGAAAGCCCGGGTAGACGCGGCGTCCGTTGCCGACGTAGTTCACCGGCACCCGATAGATCACGTTGCTCTCGAACCACTCGTACGGCTTGTTGGTCGCCAGGTTGTTGACGGCGGTCGGGCTCAGGCGGGCATCGATCGGGCCGCCCATCATCGTCATGGTCCGCGGGGTCGCCTCGCCCTGGCTGGCCATCAGCGAGATCGCTGCCAGCACCGGCACCGTGGGTTGGCAGACCGAAATCACGTTCACCTCGGGGCCGACGTGGCGGATGAATTCCTGCACATAGCTCACGTAGTCGTCCAGGTGAAACGGCCCGGCTTCCAGGGGCACCATGCGCGCGTCGGTCCAGTCGGTGATGTAGACCTTGTGGTCCTGCAACAGCGATCGAACGGTTTCGCGCAGCAGCGTGGAGTGGTGGCCCGACAGCGGTGCCACGACCAGCACGGTCGGCTGGTCCTTCATGAGGTTGAGTGCCGAGGCTTCATCGGTGAAGCGCTTGAATCGGAGCAGGCGACAGAACGGCTTGCTCATCGCGACCTGCTCCTGCACCGCCACGTCGACACCGTTCACCTCGACGGAGGTGATCGCGAAAGCCGGCTTCTCGTAGTCCTTCGACAACCGGTGCGCCAGCCCCAATCCGGCCGACACGCGCTGTGCCATCGGCGTGTGCGTGAAGGGGGAGAGCGGGTGGCTGTACAGCTTTGCCGAGGCGCTGGCGAATTCTGCGAACGGGCTCAACAGCGCGCGTTGGGTTTCATAGAGCTGGTACAGCATGCGGTGTCCTCGAACGATTCTTGAAAGTGTTTGTTGCTGCCCCGCGGCGACGTTGCCGTTCCTGGGTGCGAGATTTGGTGCAGTGCACCATTTTAGGGGTAACAAGGTGAAGTTGCCAACCGATACCGTGCGGGCAAACCCGGAAAAGGCTGCCAAATTCGGCTGTTTGTGCATCGTGGTTGTGCATCTTCGCTCTTTTGAATGCGCTGCGTTGCCGAATCAAGCCGGATGTGATCGATTCGGCCCTTGCTGACAGGGTGGCCGCATTCGGCAACCGAACGTCGGATTTCGGCTACGCTCATCGGTTGCCTTTCGCACGACCTCACCCGTGATTTTCGAGGATCTGAACCAACATGGCCGACCTGTCTGAACTTGCCCCCGCCGCCGAACCGCAGGTAGAACCTGAAGGCGTGTTCGTCAGCTATCCCGGCTCGCCGTTCCAGCTGTTCCAGCCGTACCCGCCAGCGGGCGACCAGCCCACCGCCATCGCGCAACTGGTCGACGGCATCAACGACGGCTTGAGCTTCCAGACCTTGCTCGGGGTGACCGGCTCGGGCAAGACGTTCACGATGGCCAATGTGATTGCGCAACTGGGTCGCCCGGCCATCGTGTTTGCGCCCAACAAGACGCTGGCGGCGCAGCTTTACAGCGAGTTCCGCGAGTTCTTCCCGAAAAACGCGGTCGAGTATTTCGTCAGCTACTACGACTACTACCAGCCCGAGGCCTACGTGCCTCAGCGCGACCTGTTCATCGAAAAGGACAGCTCGATCAACGAACACATCGAGCAGATGCGCCTGAGCGCCACCAAGAGCCTGCTGGAGCGGCGCGACGTGATCATCGTTGCCAGCGTCTCGGCCATCTACGGCATCGGCGAGCCGCAGGCCTACCACCAGATGGTGATGACGTTGCGCGTGAAGGACAAGCTGGGCCAGCGCGACGTGATCGCCCAGTTGATCCGCATGCAATACCAGCGCAACGAGACCGACTTTTCGCGCGGCACGTTTCGCGTGCGCGGCGACACCATCGACGTGTTTCCGGCCGAGCACTCCGAGCTGGCCATTCGCATCGAACTGTTCGACGACGAGATCGAATCGCTGCAACTGTTCGACCCGTTGACGGGGCGCATCCGCCAGAAGATTCCGCGCTTCACCGTCTACCCCAGCAGCCACTACGTGACCCCGCGCGACCGTGTGGTGGTGGCCATCGACACCATCAAGGAAGAGTTGCGCACGCGCCTGGACGAACTGGTGAGGATGGGCAAGCTGGTGGAAGCGCAGCGGCTCGAGCAGCGCACCCGCTTCGACCTGGAAATGCTGCAAGAGATCGGCCACTGCAAGGGCATCGAGAACTACACGCGCCATCTGTCGGGTGCGGCACCCGGCGAGCCACCGTCGACGCTGGTGGACTACCTGCCGAAAGACGCGCTGATGTTCCTGGATGAGAGCCATGTGCTGATCGGCCAGTTCGGCGGCATGTACAACGGCGACCGGGCGCGCAAGACCACGCTGGTGGAGTACGGGTTCCGGCTGCCCAGCGCGCTCGACAACCGGCCGCTGAAATTCGACGAGTTCGAGGGCAAGATGCGCCAGGCCATGTTCATCTCG
>JANNEI010000419.1:0-3928 GCA_031378565.1 Burkholderiales bacterium | reverse complement strand
CGTAGCACAGCAGCGCCACCAGCGGCGTCCAGTGCCAGACGTCCATCAGCAGCACCGTCAACCACGCGTGCGTGGCGTTGCCGGTGTAGCTGTAGTCGATGCCCAGCTTGAGCAGCGTCGCACCCATCAGGCCGATGTCGGTGCGGCCATAGAGCTGCCAGATGGTGCCCACAACGTTCCACGGAATCAGCAGTGAAATGGCCACCAGCACCAGCACCGCAGACGACTTCCAGCCGGTCGCGGGCATCGCCAGGGCCAGCGCAATGCCCAGCGGAATCTCGACCAGCAGCACCGACAGCGAGAAGGTGATCTGGCGCAGCAGCGCGCCCTGCAGGTCGTCGTCGCGCATCACCGCCTTGAACCATTCGGTGCCGACGAAGATGCGCCGCTCGGGCGAGATGATGTCCTGCACCGAGTAGTTCACCACCGTCATCAGCGGCAGCACGGCCGAAAAGGCAACGCACAGCACCACCGGCAGGATCAGAAACCACGCCTTTTGGTTGACGGGCTTCATGCGGTCACCCCGGCGATCAGTTGTTCGGATCGGTAGAAACAGGTGTGGGTGCCGACCACCTTCAGCCACACCGCGTCGCCTGCTTTCGGGATGGCTTGTTCAGGGCTCAGGCGGGCGCGGATCAGCGGGCCGTCGGCCGCGTCGCCGATGCGCGCCGTCAGCAGCCAGTAGGTGCCGATGTCCTGTGCCTGCGTCACGCTGGCCGGCAGGGCTCCGGCGGCCTCGGGCGCGCTGAGCGTCACGTATTCCGGGCGCACGCCGAGGGTGATGGAATCATCGATGCCCGCGAGTTTCGCGTGCGGCCCCATCACCTGCCGCCCGGCCACGCGCAACCCCGCGGCATCGGCGCGCGCCGGCAGAAAGTTCATGCCCGGCGAGCCGATGAAGTGGCCGACGAAGGTGTGCTGGGGCCGTTCGAACAGGTCGGACGCGCTGCCGATTTGCACCGCCCGCCCGCGCGTCATCACCACCACCTGCTCGGCAAAGGTCAGCGCCTCGACCTGGTCGTGCGTGACGTAGATCAGCGTCAGCTTCAGCTCGTTGTGGATCTGCTTCAGCTTGCGCCGCAACTGCCACTTCAGGTGCGGGTCGATGACGGTCAGCGGCTCGTCGAACAGCACCGCGCTCACGTCTTCGCGCACCAGCCCGCGGCCCAGCGAAATCTTCTGCTTGGCGTCGGCGGTCAGGCCGGCAGCGCGGGTGTTCAGCTGGCCGCTCAGCTCCAGCATTTCGGCGATCTTGCCGACGCGCTGGGTGATCTTGTCGGCCGCCACGCCGCGGTTGCGCAACGGAAAGGCCAGGTTCTCGGCCACCGTCATCGTGTCGTAGATGACCGGGAACTGGAACACCTGCGCGATGTTGCGCTGCTGTGGCGTGCGGCCGGTGACTTCGACGCCATCGAACTTGACGCTGCCTTGCGAAGGCTTCACGAGGCCGGAGACGATGTTCAGCAGGGTCGTCTTGCCGCACCCCGACGGGCCGAGCAGCGCATAGGCACCGCCGTCGCGGAAGCTCATCTTCAGCGGCAGCAGCGCGTAGTCCTCGTCGCGCTGCGGGTTCGGCTTGTAGGCGTGCGCCAGATCGAGGTCGATTTGGGCCATCTCAGATCTGTCCCTTGAGAGTGATGCGCGGCGCAACGAGCAGATTGCCATCGCCGCCGAACACATACGCCTGCGCCGGGTCGAAGTACAGCGTCACCGCTTCCCCGAGCGAAAACTGATGCACGCCGGTGAGTTGCGCCACCAGCTCGCCGATTTGCGTGTGCACGTGCACGAAGGTGTCGGAGCCGGATATTTCGGCCAGCTCGACCTGGCCCGGCAGCGCCAGGTCACCCGGGCGTTGCTGGACGCGCAGTGCACCGGCGCGAATGCCCACGGTCAACGCCTCGGATCGCAAGGCCGGCAGCGCCAATGCGAGACTCAATCCGCCCGCCAGCAGCACACCGTCCTGGTTCGGCTTGCCCGCCACCAGGTTCATCGGCGGGTCACTGAAAGCCCGCGCGACGCGGATCGACTTCGGCCGGTGAAACACCTCGGCCGTCGGTCCGTACTGCAGCAGTTCGCCGGCGTCCATCACCGCGGTGTAGCCGCCCAGCAGCAGCGCTTCGGTGGGCTCGGTGGTGGCGTAGACGACGGTGGACTGGCCGCTGGCAAACAGCTGAGACAACTCGTCGCGCAGCTCTTCACGCAGCTTGTAGTCCAGGTTCACCAGCGGCTCGTCGAGCAGCATCAGCGGTGCGTTCTTGGCCAGCGCGCGGGCCAGCGCCACGCGCTGCTGCTGGCCGCCCGACAGCTCGGCCGGCAACCGGTTGAGAAAGGGTTCGATGTGCAGCTTGGCGGCCAGTTCGGCCACGCGCGCTTCCACGTTCTTTTCCTTGCGCAGCTTCAGCGGCGAGGCGATGTTGTCGGCCACCGTCATCGACGGGTAGTTGATGAACTGCTGGTAGACCATCGCCACGTTGCGGTCGCGCACCGCCTGCCCGGTCACGTCGATTCCGTCGGCCGTGACACGCCCCTTCGACGGCGCGTCGAGCCCCGCCATCACGCGCATCAGCGTGGTCTTGCCGGCCTGCGTGGCACCCAGCAGCACGGTCACCGCGCGCGGCACCAGGGTCAGGTCGAGCGGGTACAGGTGGACCTGCGCGCCGACCCGCTGTTCGATGCGCTCCAGCATCAGTTGCATGCGGCCTCCGCGTGGTGTGGTGCGGGTGTCGACTGCGGTGAGGCGAGGTCGCTCCAGTGCGCGGCGCACCAGTCGGCGACTGCGGCGCGCTCTGCCTCGCTGTAGTGCAGCCCGAGCTTGCTGCGGCGCCACAGCACGTCGTCGGCGCAGCGCGCCCACTCGACGTCGTGCAGGTAGTTCAGCTCGACCTCGAACAGGCCCGGGGCAACTTGCGCGCCCATCGTTCCATCGTCCCCCAACAGCGCGTCCACCCGCGCGCCGTAGCCACGCGCCAGCCGATGCGCCACATCGGCCGTCAACTGCGGATGGCGCTCGGGCAAGGCGGCGGCAAACGCATCGAACCCGCCGAGGTCGCCGCCGGGCAGGAAGGCGCCGCGCGTCCAGGCACCGCGCGCGTGGCCCAGCGGCGCGCACAGCAGGTCGGCCGCTTCTTCGGCCAGCTTGCGGAAGGTGGTGATCTTGCCGCCCCAGACGGACAGCAGCGGCGCTCCCGCGGCGGTGTCCAGCTCAAGCAGGTAGTCGCGCGTGACGGCCGACGGGTCGCCCGACTCGTCGTCGAGCAGCGGGCGCACGCCGGCATAGCTCCAGACCACGTCTTGCGGTGTCACGGGCTTGGCGAAATAGCGGCTCGCCTGCTCGCACAGGTAAAGCGTTTCGGCGGCGTCGATGCGCGCCTCGCCGACTGCGCCGTGGTGCTCCACGTCGGTGGTGCCGATCAGCGTGAAATCGCCCTCGTACGGGATCGCGAAGATGATGCGCTTGTCGGGGTTCTGGAAGATGTAGGCGTGGTCGTGGTCGAACATCTTGCGCACCACGATGTGGCTGCCCTTGACGAGGCGCAGCGACTTCGGCCCCGTCACGTGTGCGTGTTCTCCGAGGAACTGCGCGGCCCACGGCCCGGCCGCGTTGACCAGCGCGCGCGCCGTCAGTTCGCGCTGCTCGCCGGCCGCGCTTTGCAGGCGCACCTGCCACGACGCTGCCCCGCGCCTCGCGTCCACACAGCACCAGCGTGTCAGCACTTGCGCACCGCGCTCGCGGGCGTCCATCGCGTTCAGCACCACCAGCCGCGCGTCGTCGACCCAGCCGTCGGAGTAGACGAAGCCCTTGGTGAACACCGGCTTCAGCGGCTTGCCGGCCGCGTGCGTGCGCAGGTCGATGGTGCTCGACGCGGGCAGCATCTCGCGCTTGGCCAGGTGGTCGTACAGGAACAGGCCCAGGCGAATCATCCACACC
>JANNEI010000317.1:0-16787 GCA_031378565.1 Burkholderiales bacterium | reverse complement strand
AGTTCACGCGCGAGCGTCTTGGTCAACCCGACCGAGGCCGACTTCAGCATCGCGTACGCCGCATAGCCGCTGCCCTTGAGCATCCACGATGTCGATCCGATGTTGACGATCGACCCGCTGCCGCGCGCCTTCATGCCGGGCAGCACCGCCTGGATCGCGAAGAAGTGCGGGCGCAGGTTGACCGATGTCATCCAGTTGAAGTAGTCGACGTCGACCTCTTCGAACTTGTGGCGCTGGTCGTTGGCGACGTTGTTGACGAGCACGTCGAACGGCCCCAGCGCCTGCTCTGCCGAAGCGATGTGGACACGCAGCGCGGCCACATCGGTCACGTCGCTGGGCGAGAACAGCGGGCGCGGGTGGCCGGCGCGGTCCACCTCGTCCAGCAGGTCTTGCGCGAGTTGCAAGTCCTGCCCGTTGAAGGCCACGCGCGCGCCCTGCGCCGCGAACGCCCGCACCAGGTCGGCCCCGATGCCCGACGAGCCGCCGGTGATGAAAACGGCGCGCCCCGCCAGGCTGGGGTAGCGTGCGCTGTAGGGATGGCTCATGGTCGGGCTCGATGGAAGGTTGCGTCTGCGGAATGCGGATCGGTCAATGCGCATTTTGCCGCGAGGTTCACAATTCGGCTCCGCCGCGCCGGCATGCGTCCACCTGACCCTGAAAACGCGCCGGCCGATCCGCCCACCCAACGAAAGAATCAGCGCATGGCCATCCAGTGGTTTCCGGGTCACATGAACTCGACCAAGAAAGCCATCATCGACCGCGTCAAGGACATCGATGTGGTGATCGAACTGCTGGACGCGCGGCTGCCCGGCTCAAGCCTGAATCCGCTGCTGGCCGAGCTGACGCGCGGCAAGCCGGCACTGAAGGTGCTGAACAAGCAGGACCTGGCCGACGCCGACCGCACGACGCTGTGGTTGGCCCACTACAACGGCTTGCCCGCCACACGGGCCATCGGGCTGGACGCCAGCATCACCGCGCCGGCGCAGCGCCTGATCACCGCCTGCCGCGAACTGGCACCGCTGCGTGGCGGCATGGCAAAGCCGCTGCGGGTGCTGATCTGCGGCATCCCCAACGTCGGCAAGTCGACCCTCATCAACACGCTGGCCGGGCGGCGGGCCGCCAAGACGGGCGACGAGCCCGGCATCACCAAGCTGGAGCAAAAAATCGTGCTGGCCAGCGACGTATATCTGTTCGACACCCCCGGCATGCTGTGGCCGCGCATCACCGTGGAACAAAGCGGCTACCACCTGGCCGCCAGCGGTGCCATCGGCCGCAATGCCTTCAACGAAGAAGAGGTGGCGCTGGAGCTGCTGGATTGCCTGAATCGGAGTTATGCGGGCCGGGTTGAAGAGCGCTTCAAGCTCGGCAATGTGACGGGCCTGAGCGAGGAAGAGCGGCTGACCGAAATCGCACGCAAACGCGGTGCGATTCAAAGTGGCGGCCGCGTCAATCTGCAAAAGGCAGCCGAGATTCTGATCGGTGAATTCCGCACCGGCGGCCTGGGCCGCATCACGCTGGAAACCCCGACGGAGTTTGCCCAGTGGTGGGCTGCGGGGCAGTTGGCGGAAGCTGCGCGCAAGGCGAAGAAGAAGCGGGTGGTGGCGGCTGAGTGATCAGGGCAGTCCTGGCAGCGCTGAGCACGTCGAAGCCCAGCCCCAGCCATGCTGCCGCAGCGGGGGACAGATTCGGCACCAGCACGCTGTGTTCACAGTTGCTCCGTCGCCGGCAACCCCGCGCAGAGTCAGTCAGTCAGTCGCGTGGCCGGTACACGATGATCATCGACGGCGGCACGCGGCCCGCCTCGTCGCGCGGCAGCACCTCGGTCTTGCCGATGGCGCGCAGCACGGCGTCGTCCCATTCCTTCACGCCGCTGGTCTTGACGACGCGGCTCGGCTGGATGATGCGGCCCTCGGGTGTCAACCGCACCTCGATCTCGACGGCCGGGTTGCCGGCCACGGTGTCGGGGAACGACACGTTGGGCTTGATGCGTGCCTTGATGCGGCCCAGGTAGTCGGCCGACGGGCCGGCGTCCTGCAGCGCCTTGCCGGCGGCCGCAGCGTCACCGCTGGCACCCGCCTGACCGAGGATGCGCTTGAGGTTGGCTTCGCGCTGCGCCGCCAGCTGAACCGCCTCGGCCTCGATGGCTTTTTGCTGACGCTTCGCGTCGAGCGCCTGCTGATGTTGCTGCTGCTGTTTCTTCACCAGTGCCGCCTTGTCCTTGCGATCCTGCTCTTCGCGCTCGGCCGTGGCCTTGCGCTTTGCCTGCTCTCGCTCCATGCGCTCGGTGGCGATCTTCGCGTCGGGCCGCGGCACGGGCGGTGCCACGGGCTCGGCACGCGGGGCAGGCTTCGGCAGCGTCGGGGCCGGAGTCGGCACAGGTGGCGCCACCTCCACCGCACGTGGTGCAGCGAACTGCGGCGTGGCCGCCCACAATTCGGCCACCACGCCCTCGGGCGTCGGCGCGGTGTGCCAGTTCACGCTGAACGACAGGGCGATCACCAGCAGCACATGCGCGGCAATCGCCAGCATCAGCCCGCGGCCCATGCCGACAGGCGCACGCGGCATGAACAGGTCGCGCTGCCTGGCTGCGCTGTGCACGGCGGCGTTCATCGCGGGGCGCGCTCAGCCACTGTTCTTGACCGACAGTCCGACGCGCTGCACCCCGGCGCGCTGCAGGCTGTCCATCACCTTGACCACTGCCTCGTACTTGACGGCGCGGTCGGCTGAAATCACCACCGGCGTGTTGGCGTCACCGCCTTGCAGCTCGCGCACGCGGGCGGCCAGGTTGCGCAGCGCCACCGGCTGCGGCTCCCGGCCATCGACGCGCAGGCGCACCGATTCGTCGCTGCCCACCACCACCTCCACCACATGCTCGGGCCGCTGCTTGCTCTTGCCCACGCTGGGCAGATCGACCACGCCGGTGGTGATGAGCGGTGCGCTGACCATGAAGATGATCAGCAGCACCAGCATCACGTCGATGAAAGGCACCATGTTGATCTCGCTGATGGTGCGGCGGCGTCCGCCGCCGTAGCGATGGCTGACGGCAGGCATCTAGCGCACCCCGCTCGCCACGGCCGCAGGCGCTGCGGGCTGGCCCGCGTTGCGCTGCAGGATGTTGGAGAACTCCTCGATGAAGGTCTCCAGCTGGATCGCGATGCGGTCGATGTCGCGTGCGAAGCGGTTGTAGGCGATCACCGCAGGAATGGCGGCAAACAGGCCGATGGCGGTGGCCACCAGCGCCTCGGCGATGCCTGGGGCCACGGTGGCCAGCGTGACCTGGGTCAGGTTCGACAGCCCGATGAAGGCATGCATGATTCCCCACACCGTGCCGAACAGGCCCACGTACGGCGACACCGAACCCACCGAAGCCAGGAACGACAGGTTGGATTCGATGGTGTCCATCTCGCGCTGGAAGCTGGCGCGCATCGCGCGGCGCGCGCCGTCGAGCAGCGAGCCGGTGTCGGTCAGCTTGCGCTCGCGCAGCTTCAGGAACTCGCGCATGCCGGACGCGAAGATGCGTTCCATCGGCGCGGCAGCGGCTTTCTTGCCTGCGTCGGCATACAGCTCGTTCAGGTTCTTGCCGGCCCAGAAGTCGCGCTCGAAGGCCTCGTTTTCGGCGCGTATCTTGCGCAGCCCGAACAGCTTGCCGAAGATCACCGTCCAGCTGGCGAGCGAGGTGATCATCAGCCCCGCCATGACCAGCTGCACGACGAGGCTGGCCTGCAGGACGAGGGTGAAGATGGAAAGGTCTTGGTTCATCGAAGGGCGCTGAGTATGTCGGTCGGAATGCGGCGAGGCCGGAAAGTTGCAGCGTCCACGCAGCCGATGCGGATGCTGCCCTCGCACAGCAGGCTGGCTGCGTTGTCGTTGTGTTCGTTTGCGTCGCTGCGCCAGGTCTGTTGGGTCAAGCTCATCGACGCGCGGCCGGCGTCCGTGAGCCGCACGGTCACGTCGAGCAGGTCGTCGAGGCGCGCCGGGCGAAGGTAGCGGATCGAGGTGTCGGCGACGATGAAGATCGCGCCGGTCTCGATGCGCAACCGTTCCTGCGAGAAGCCCAGGCCGCGCAGCCATTCGGTGCGCGCCCGCTCGAAATACTTCAGGTGGTTGGCGTAGAACACGACGCCGCCGGCATCCGTGTCTTCCCAGTAGACGCGCAGGCTGAACCTGAAATCAGGCGCGCTCATCGACTGGGTTGTCGCATCGGGCTGCGAGCGGCCCGCGCTCATTGCAGGCGCTTGTACACCGGCCCCCACTGCGGGTGGCCGGCCTCGGGCTTGCTCAGCGCGAAGGCCGGGTCGGCCACGCGCGCGGCGCGGAATGCGGCTTCGCACTGCACCTCGCGCTGGCTGGTGCAGTAGATGAAGGCCAGGTGCTTGTGGGCCGCAGCGCGGTCCTTGGCGGACGGCAGCGCGAGCTGCAGCGAGAGCGCGAGCTGCTTTTCGGCCTCGGGATACTGGCCGTCTTCGTAGGCGCGGATGCCGGCCAGCAAGGCCTTTTCGGCCGGCCGTTCGGCCACGTCCATCAGGCCGGTCGGTGCGGGTGGCGGCACCACGGCGCATGCAGAAATCAGGGCGGTGGCCAAGGCAATCGCGAGAACAGTCTTCATGAGCCGAATTTGTGCCTGACCGAAACCGGCTGTCCCGGTGTGACGTTGACGGTCGCACTGTACGGTGGAAAGTCTTCGTTGCGGATCGTGATCTGGTGCCGGCCTTCGGGCAGGTTCAGTTCGTTCAGCGGCGGCGCGGTGCCCACCGGCGCGCCGTCCACTTCCACCTGGCCCCAGGGGCTGACAGCGAGGCGCAGCACGCCGGTGGCAACCGGTGCTGCGGGTGTCGGGCTGGCGACCTTGATTTCGCGCTCTCGCGCTTCGCGGGCCCGCTTGTCTCGCGCGGATTCCTTGGGCAACGACAGCTTCGCAGCCTCCCTGCCCGAATCCCTGGCCAGCGCGCTGGGTGGCCTCGGTTCGATGATGCCGGCAGCGGGTGCCGATGCCGCAGCGGACTCGACGGTGGCTGCTGCTGCGGTGGCGGTGACGGCGGCCTCGGGGGTGGCCGATTCGGCGACCATTGGCACGGCCGGTGCCTGCACCAACGCAGCTGCCGAAGCAGGCACGGCAGCCGGCGTGGCAACCGCGGCAGAAGCGGCCACGCTGGCCACCGGCACCACTGCCGGTGCCGTCGGGCCGGTTGCCCACCACGCCACGCCCGCCAATGTCGCCAGCGCCACGGCTGCACCTGCCCACACCGCACGTCGGCCGCCGGCTGCGGCGGCCATGGACTCGCCGCCGTCTGTCACTTCGCCGTACTCTTCCAGCCAGTGCCGCAATTCGCGAGACAAGGCGCGCGCCGAGCGGTAGCGCATGTCGGGATCCTTCTCCATCGCGCGGGCAGCGATTTCGCCCAGCGCTTTGGGCACGTCGCGGTGCAACGTGTGCGCGGACGGCGGTTCGTGCTGCAACACGGCGTCGGTGATTTCGCCCAGCGAGTCGCCGCGAAACGGCTTCACGTCGGTGAGCAATTCGTACAGCACCACGCCGAGCGAGAACACGTCGGCGCGCCGGTCGACCGGCTGCTGACGCACCTGCTCCGGTGCCATGTAGTACGGCGAGCCGCCGGCGATGTCCTCGCCGGTGTGGCTGTCGATCTGGTGCGCCACACGGGCAATGCCGAAGTCGAGCACGCGCGGCTGGGTGCGCCCGACCATGAAGATGTTGGCCGGCTTCACGTCGCGGTGAACCACGCCCTTGCTGTGGGCGTAGGCCAGTGCGTCGGCCACGCGGCGCACGATCAGCGCGGCCTGCGACGGCGTCGGCCGCCAGCCTTCCTGGCGCAGCTGGCGCAGGTCGCGGCCCTTCAGCAACTCCATCGCGATGTAGGCGTTGTCGTCGCTGATGCCGGCATCGAAGACGGTCACGATGTGCGGGTGCGACAAGCCGGCCGCGGCCCGCGCCTCGTTCAGGAACAAGGCATTGAAGGAGGCGCGCTGGTCGGCCGCGATCTCCACGTTCAGCGTCTTGATGGCGATCAGGCGCGACAGCAGCGGGTCGTGCGCGGCGTACACCGTGCCCAGCCCACCTTCACCGATGCGGAACTTGAGCGCGTAGCGGCCGATGTGACCGATGGTGGCCATCGGGTCACCCGAGGGACCGTTCGCATTGGTCGAAAACGCAGCCGGCGGCGCGGCCGCCAGGCCGGTGTCCGAGTCGCCCCACAAGGCAATGTCGGGCGCGCTCGGCAGAGGCCCGGGCTCTGAATCGTCAGCCGGCTGCGCAGGGTGTGGGGGAGCACCTGGAAAAGTCACCGAAGCAGCTTAGTCGAGTGACCGATGGGCGAAGCGCCGAAAAGCGCACCTGGCACTGCTTTGGTAACACCTTCATACGAATAACGGTCGATCAATCGCATCACTGCGACAGTGCGCGGCGCAGGCGCTGCACCGCGTCTTCGAGCTCGTGCAGCGAGCTGGCATACGACAACCGCACGAAGCGCGCCGTGTCGGCGCGGCCGAAGTCTCGGCCGGGCGTGATCGCCACATGCGCGCGCTGCATCATGTCGAAGCAGAAATCCCAGCTGCCGCCGCCGGCCATGTCGGCGTGCGCAGAGCAGTCGGCCCAGGCATAGAACGCACCGTCGGGCAGCACCGGAACCGGCAAGCCGAGGTCGTTCAAGGCGGGCACGAGGAAGTCGCGCCGGGCGCGGAACTCGCCGCGGCGGCGCTCGTATTCGGCCAGAGACGCCGGCTCGAAACACGCCAGCGCCGCGTGCTGGGCCACGCTGGACGCGCAGATGTACAGGTTTTGCGCCAGCTTCTCGACCGCCGCCAGCATCGCGTCGGGCACCACCAGCCAGCCGAGCCGCCAGCCGGTCATGCTGAAGTATTTGGAGAAGCTGTTGATCGAGACGACGTCGTCGCCGTGGCCGACCCCTTGCGCGAGCGCACTGTGGCCGTAGCGTTCGTCGAAGCTCAGGCCGAGGTAGATCTCGTCGACCAGGGTGAAGCCGCCTCGCGCGCGCACCGCCTGCACGATGCGGCCCATCTCAAGCGGGTCGATCGAGGTGCCGGTTGGGTTGGAAGGCGATGCCAGCAGCACGCCGCGGGTGCGCGCCGTCCAGGCCGCTTCGACGCCCGCCGCGGTGAGCTGATAGCGGTCATCGGGGCCGGTGGGCAGCAGCACCGGCAGGGCATCGGCCGCGGCCACGAAATGGCGGTTGCAGGGATAGCTCGGGTCGGGCAGCAGCACCTCGTCACCACGGTCGAGCAAGGCCAGGCAGGCCAGCTGCAGGGCCGCCGACGCGCCGGCCGTGACGACGATGCGCCGCGCCGGCACGTCGAGCCCGAATCGAGAGGCGTACCACTGACTGATGCGCTCGCGCAGCGCGGGCATGCCGGTGGCGTCGGTGTACTGCGTGCGCCCGCCGCGCAGCGCACGTTCGGCAGCTTCCAGCACCAGCGGCGGTGCCGTGAAGTCGGGCTCGCCGATGTTCAGGAAGATCATCGGCTCGCCGCCCAGGCGCGCGTCGCAGGCCGGGCTGCGCGCCAGTTCGGCCGCGGCCTTGGCGCACTCCATCACGTAGAAGGGTTCGATGTGGTCGAGTCGGCGGGCGAGTTTCATGCGGGTGGATGGCGTGAGAGGGTGAGAGGCTTCTGACTTTCTCCCTCTCCCTCTGGGAGAGGGCGGGGTGAGGGCCATCGAATAGCAGCAGTGCTGGCACGAGGCCCCTCACCCCGACCCTCTCCCCAAAGGGGCGAGGGAGAAAATGCTGCCGCCCCGAAAAACTCAGGTTCAGCGCCGCGCCGCGCGCGCCGCTTCCACTTCGACCGAGCGCAGCTCGGTGGCCGCCTTGTCGAGCACGCCGTTGACGTACTTGTGGCCGTCGGTGCCACCGAAACTCTTGGCCAGTTCAACGCCTTCGTTGATCGCGACCCGGTACGGAATTTCGATGCAGTGCTTCAGTTCGTAGACGCCGATCATCAGCACGCCGTGCTCGACCGGCGACAGCAGGCTGGTCTTGCGGTCCACATGGCGGGCCAGCAGCGCGTCGATGTCCGCCGCCTCGGCGATGCAGCCGTGCAGCAGCGCATCGAAGTGCGCCGCGTCGCATTGGTTGAAGCCTTCCTGCTCGCGCATGTGGGCGTCGATCACGCTCACTTCCTCGCCCGACAGCAGCCACTCGTACAGCCCTTGCAGCGCGACTTCACGCGAGCGGCGGCGGGTGGAACTGCGCGGCGGTTTTTTGGCCGGCTTCGCGGGCTTGTTGTCGGGGCTGGTGGCCGGCTTGTTTTGTTCAGTCTCGGTCACGACAGGTCTTCCATCAGGTTTGCCATTTCGATTGCCACGCGGGCGGCGTCGCGCCCCTTTTCTTCCACACGGGCCCAGGCCTGCACTTCGTTCTCGACCGTCAGGATGGCATTTGCCACCGGCACCTGGTGGTCCAGCGAGACGCGGGACACACCCGCCCCGCTCTCGTTGGCGACCAGTTCGAAGTGGTAGGTTTCGCCGCGAATGATGCAGCCCAGCGCCACCAGTGCGTCGTAGTCTTCGGTGTCGGCCATCGCCATCAGCGCCACCGGAATTTCCAGCGCACCGGGCACCGTCACATGGCGGATGTGCTCGGCCAACACGCCGTGCGTGGCGAACTCGGCCAGGCAAAACTCGGCGAGCTTGTCGGTGATGGCGGCGTTGAAGCGCGCCTGCACGATGCCGATGCGCAGGTCACGCCCGTTCAAGCTGGCCTCAATGCCTTTGTCAGCAGCTTGCATGCGGGAGCTTCAAGCGGATTCCTGTGCGGCCACGAAGCTGGTCACTTCAAGCCCGTAGCCGACCATGCTCGGCATGCGGCGCGGGCTGCCGAGCAGCTTCATTTTCGTGATGCCGATCTCGCGCAATATCTGCGCGCCGATGCCGTAGGTGCGCAGGTCCATCTGGCTGCGCTGCCGGTCAGCGCGCTGGTCGTGGGGCTTCAGTTGGCCCAGCACCCCGGCCACGTCTTCACCGCAGTTCAGCAGCACCGCCGCACCTCGCTCGCTGGCCTGCAACACCGCCAGCGCCTTCGGCAGCGGCCAGGAGTGGCCGCATTGGCCGACATCGAGCAGGTCCATCACCGACAGCGGCTCGTGCACGCGCACCGTCACCTCGTCGCCGGGCGTCCAGCGGCCCTTGGTCAGCGCCAGGTGCAGGCCGCCGGTGCGGTCGCGGAATGCGCTGCAATCGAACTCGCCCTGGGCGGTGGCGAGCTTGCGCTGGCTGATGCGTTCGATCAGCGTCTCGTTGCGGCTGCGGTACTCGATCAGGTCGGCAATCGTGCCGATCTTCAGGCCGTGTTCCCGGGCGAAGATTTCCAGGTCGGGCAGACGCGCCATGTGCCCGTCGTCCTTCATGATTTCGCAGATCACCGAAGCGGGCGACAGGCCGGCCATCACCGACAGATCGCAGCCCGCTTCGGTGTGCCCGGCGCGCATCAGCACGCCGCCGTCCTGCGCCTGCAGCGGGAAGATGTGGCCCGGCTGCACCAGATCGCCGGCCACCGCGTCGCGCGCCACCGCCGCTTGCACGGTGCGCGAGCGGTCGGACGCGGAGATGCCGGTGGTCACGCCCTCGGCGGCTTCGATCGACACCGTGAACGCGGTGCCGTGCTGGCCGCCGTTGCGGGCGGTCATCGGCGGCAGCCGCAGGCGTTCGCAGCGTTCGCGGGTCAGCGTCAGGCAGATCAGGCCGCGGCCGAAGCGGGCCATGAAGTTGATGGCCTCGGGCGACACGTGGTCGGCCGCCAGCACCAGGTCGCCTTCGTTCTCGCGGTCTTCCTCGTCCACGAGGATCACCATGCGGCCGGCGGCGAGCTCGGCAATCAGCTCCGGAACAGGGGAAATGGCCATGGGGGAATTGTAGGTGGGTGGGTGGCGCGACCGAGGCGGACGGCGGCTCAGCGCCCGGCCGGCGCGACGGACAGCATGCGCTCGACATAGCGCGCGATCATGTCGACTTCGAGGTTGACGAAGGTGCCGGGTTTCAGCGCGTTGAGCGCGGTGTTCTCGATGGTGTGCGGGATCAGGTTGATGCTGAACTCGCAACCACCGGGCGGGTCTGCCAGGTCGGTGACGGTGTTGACGGTCAGGCTCACGCCGTTGACCGTGATCGAGCCCTTGTAGGCCAGGAACTTTGCCAGTCCGGACGGCGACCTGACGCGCAGCTCCCACGACTCGCCGACCGGCGCGAAATGCGTGACTGTGCCCACGCCGTCCACATGGCCGCTGACGATGTGGCCCCCCAGACGGTCGTGCGCACGCAGCGCTTTTTCGAGGTTGACCGGATCGTTCTGTGCGAGGCCTGCGGTCTTGTCCAGGCTCTCGGCTGAGATGTCGATGCTGAAGTGGCAGGCGGCGCTGTCGAACGCCGTGACCGTCATGCAGGCACCGTTGATGGCGATGCTGTCACCGGGTTGCACGTCGTCCAGATAGCCCTCGGGCGTGCCGATGACGAGCTGCTTGCCGTGCGACCCGCCCGGGCCCAGGGCGGTGGTCTGCGCGACGCGGCCGACGCCGGTGATGATGCCTGTGAACATCGCTGCATTGTCTCAGTCGAGACGCGCCGCGCAGTCACTCAGGCGTCAGAGGCCTTGCACCGGGGCAGGACGTGCAATCAGCCGCAGATCGTTGCCGATCAGCGTGACGCTGTGAAAGCGCAGCGCCAGCCCGTCCTGCAGCCGCTCCAGCGGGCCGAACGCCGCCAGTTCGCGCCCGCTGCCCAGCAGCGTGGGTGCCATGTAGAGCAGCAACTCATCGACCAGGCCTTCGCGCACGAACGAGCCGTTGAGCTTGTGGCCGGCCTCCACATGCAGCTCGTTGATGCCGCGGCGCGCCAGGTCGGCGAGCATCGCGGGCAGATCGACCTTGCCGCTGGCCGAGGGTGCCAGCACGATGGTGGCACCGCGCGCCTCGAGCGCGGCACGCCGATCGGCAGGTGCCTGCGCGGCATACAGCAGCACGGAGCCGGGCGTGACGAGGATGCGCGCTGCCGGCGGTGTTTCCAGCCGCGAATCGACCACCACGCGCAGCGGTTGGTGCGTGGTCTCGACCAGCCTCACGTCGAGCCGCGGGTTGTCGTCGATCACCGTGCCGACGCCGGTCAGCAGCGCGCCGGCCCGCTTGCGCCAGGCGTGGCCGTCGGTGCGCGCCGCCTCGCCGGTGATCCACTGGCTGACGCCGTTGTTCAGCGCGCTGCGGCCGTCCAGCGACACCGCCACCTTCATGCGCACCCAGGGCCGCTGGCGCTGCATGCGCGAGAAGAAACCGATGTTGAGTTCACGCGCGTCGTCGGCCAACGTGCCGGCCGTCACCTCGATGCCGGCGGCCCGCAGACGTGCCACGCCTTGTCCTGCCACGAGCGGGTTCGGGTCTTCGACCGCGAACACCACGCGGCCCACACCGGCGGCAATCAGCGCGTCGCAACATGGCGGCGTGCGGCCGTGATGGGCGCAGGGTTCGAGCGTGACATGCACCGTGGCACCCACGACGCTTTCAGCGTGCGCTGCGGCGTCGCGCAAAGCCATCACTTCGGCGTGCGGGCCGCCCGCCTGCTGGGTGTGGCCCTGGCCGATGACGCGGCCTGCCGCGTCGGTGATGACGCAGCCCACGCGCGGGTTCGGCTCGCTCAAGCCGATGGCGTGCTGCGCCAGCGCGAGTGCGCGCTGCATCGGGGGCATGTCTGCGGCTGCGTTCATTCAGGGCTGGTGTTGCAGGGTGCCGAGGTTGGCGAAATTCTGCGCGCCTTGCCCGTCCACTTTCACCGCGGTGCCGCCCGGGCAGGTTTGATCGCCCTGGATGACGAGGAAGTTCTGCTGCGCCAGCGAGGCGCTCACCGCGGTGTAGCTGTCGGGGTGTTCGGCGTTGCTGTCGACGCTGCCGCTGCCGTCCTGGTCAGCCGAGTAGCGGCACACCTTGTGCGTGCCGGCCGTGGCTCCCAGCGCCCAGCCCTGCGGCAGCAACGTGCTGCGGCCCGACCAATGCGCCGGGCTGCCGGCCGGCAACACGACGCAGTGATAGGCGATGTAGCGCTCGCCCAGCTCGGACCAGCTTTGCACGCCCCACGACAGCGGCGTGGCCGACAGCGGCACGGCCTCGCGCCGCGCGACGTTGCCGCTGGTGTAGGCCACCGTCTTGATGGACTCGGCACCGCATTGCGCCGGGCCTGGATAGGGACCGCCGGTCAGGGCCAGGGCCACCGCCGATGACAGCGGCGTGTCGTTGGCGCGTGCCGCATCCGGCACCCCGGCGATCGAGAACCGCACCTGCCCGCTGAGCAGCAATCCGTTCAGCGAGGTGCAGGTGCCCAGGTCGCCGGCGACGATGTCGCGCGTGGCGGCCGTGACCCCGGTGCAGACCGCGGTCACGCGCCCGCTGGCGTTGTTGAAGACGAAGACCACGCCCTGCGCGCTGTCGGGCTTCAGCACGCTTTGCCCGTTGCCCATGTCCTTCGCGAGGGCCGGCACCGCGACCGAGCGGCCGAGCACGCCTTTGACGGACTGGACGCGCGGCGTGATCAACAGCGCGGCGGACAACGCTGGCGGGTTGGCCGCGATCACCGAGTCGAGCACCACGCGCTGCGCCGCACCGGTGCGATCGGCCCAGTTCACCGTCACGCTCGCCGCCTTGTAGGCGGGGTCGTCGACCGCCGTGATCTGCCGCGCCACTTCGTAGTTCACGTTGCTGCCGCTGCCGGGGCCGGCCGTGACCGTGCGGGTGGCGGTGCCGATGTCCGCATACGCCTTGACGCCGTGGGTGGCGGCAACGGCAGCGAAGGCGCGCAGTTGCTCCATGTCTTCCTGGGCGAGGCGAACCGCCTCGGTGCGCTGCCGCGCGATGTCGGAGTTGAGCCTCAGCGTGGACTGGATGCGCGCCATCGTCAGCATGCCCAGCGACAGCACGAGGAAGGCGACCAGCGCTTCGAGCAGGGTGGCACCGCGGGCTCGCTTGAAGGTGGGGGCGCTGGCGGTTTTCATGGTTTTCATGGTTCAGAAGTCGCGCCAGCTGCCCGGCACACGCGCGAAGCTGCCGCTGTTGCCCTTGAGCAGGGCCAGCGTCGCAGCGTCGTAGTACAGGTCCGGCGCGCCGTTGCCGGTGTAGCCAGCCTCGGAAGTGGCCGCGCCGCGCAGCAGGCCGGCCCCGCTGCCGTTGTCGTTCCATTCGATGCGGCTGCCATGCAACAGGCCGTGGGCCGTCACCGATCCCGAGACGCGCAGAACGCCGCGCGCCAGCAGCATCACCGGGCGGCTCGGTGTGCCCAGCGACAGCGGGCCGTCGAGGCTCACATCGCCGTCGACCCACAGCAGGCTGGGGCCGCCTGCGGCGTCGATTGCCTGCGCCACGGCGCCGTTGCACACGCCCTGGCAGGTGACCGTGCGCACGGCGGGTTGCTGCCGCCAGGCGTCCTTGTCGAGGCCGAAGAAGCTGCTGAAGAAGCGACTGGCGCTGAGGCCCTGCAGCGCCACATCGCCGGTGACGAGAGCCAGCGACGGCGTGCCGCCGGGCAAGGTGGTGACGCGGGCGTTCGGTGCCGAGACTGTCGCGCCGGTGTGAACCGCGCTGCCACCGCTGGCGGCGTCGGTGTTGTGCAGGCCGAGCGCCGCGGCAGTCGACACGCCGTCCCGGGTGGTCAGCGGCGCGGCCGGTGCGGTGGCCAGGCCGGGCACCAGGGCCACCACTTCCTGCGCCTGGGCGGTCGCGTCGGCCACGCTGCTGCTGCCGGGCAGGCAGACGCCCGCCAAGCTGGTGCAGCCGTCGGCCACCACGCGAAGCGCGCCGGGTTGCCTGGCCTTGACGAAGCGAATCGAGAACGCGGCGAGCGGCCCTGCCTGCGCATTCGATGTCAGCACCGGGTGGCCGCTGACGGGGCAACTGCAATCCCAGCCGCTGCCGTTGCGCACGCAGGTGGGCTGCAAGGCCACGGCCTGCGCGCCCTGGGTCCAGGTCAGCGGCGTGTGCGTTGCGGCGGCAATGTCGAAGCTGAGGTAGCGCTCACGAAATGTCTTGTCCTGCGCACCCGCGCCGGGCCGGCAGTCGTTGCCCAGCTTGAGCGGGTTGTTGAGTTGCGCCAGCGCCCATTCCAGGCCGGCCTCGGCGGCCTCGAAGGCCTGCGTGGCACGGTACTGGTTGGCGGAGATGCGCTGCTCGAACACCAGGTTGCGGTTGACGTAGGCAGCCACCAGCGTCATCGCGAAGAACAGCACCATCGTGACGATGAGCGCCACCGCGCCGCGTTGCTGACGCGGGCTCGCGGGATGCAGCTTCAGCACGCGATTCATGTCGGGCAACTGCCGCTGACCGTATCGTTGCGCAGCCTCACCGCGCTGCGCACCGAGCGCAACACGCTGGCATCGGCCACTGCCTTGCCAGCCAGCGCGACCGCCAGGCTGCGCACCTGCTGGCGTGGTGGGCAGGTGGTGCTGCCGGCGGTGCAGTCGCTGGCGCAGAACCCATCCAGCGTGACGCTCTGCACCTCGGGCGTGACGCTGAACTGGGTCACCAGCACGCTGTTGGCGTCGGTCATGGCCTGCCAGTTGCCGCTGCCCAGCAGCATCTCCAGCACACCGGCGCGCAGGCGGAAGCCGAACTGCTCGTTGTTGTCCACCGTGTGGTTCTCGGTGGTGTCGCGCGAGAAGCGAAACGTGACGACGTCGGAAGCGGCTGACGAAGGCGAGACGGCACCGTACGGGTTGGCCATCACGCCGCTCGCGCCGCGTTGCCAGAGGCCCGCCTCGGCGTCGTTCCAGTAGCCGGCCCGGCGCAGGTCGCGCGCCACCAGGTCGGCGGCGCTGCGCAGGTCCTGCATCAGGCGGGCTTCGAGCAGCAGGCCGCGGTTTTCACGCAGGTTGCCGGTCAGCAGCGTCAGGCCGGTGGCCACGATGAACAGGCCGATGGCCAGCCCCACCAGCAACTCGACGATGGAGACGCCGCGCTGCCGGAGGCGGGTGCGGGTGCCGGGGCCGGCGGTCGCGGCGATCACAGGCTCCAGCAGCGCTTGTTGGCCGTGCTGTCGTTGGCGACGCTGTCGTCGGCACCCGAGGCGTAGACCACGTTCGCACCGATCACGGTCAGCTTCATCACCCCGCAGTGCGCATCCGCCCGCTGGCTGCCGGCGGCGGTGGCCAGCGCGACGAAGCCGGCGTCGGTGGGGGCCTGCACGTCCAACCGATAGTGACCCGCCGGCGAAGTTGCGCGGGCGCGCAGGTCGGCCAGGCTGCCGTAGGCGATGTTATTGGTGCGAAACCGCTCCTGGGCGGTGTGCAGTTCCATCAGCGCGACCAGCGCGTCCGAGCGGCGCACCTTTTGCACGGTTCCCTGATAGGCCGGGTAGGCGACAGAGGACAGGAAGCCGGCAATGGTTACGGAGAGCATCAACTCGATCAGAGTGAAACCGCGCTGGGCTGGGTTGGAAGCAAGCTGCGCCATGCGGTGGCCCGCCTTGCCCGTGTCGATTATCCGTGGCTCGCGACATGGCGAAGTGCATGCGTCGCCCCGTTCGTCGGATGCCTGGAACCTCTGGTGCGGTCGAACTGTGGGGTGCGCGGTCATGGTCGTCTCCGTTCAGCAGGTGCGGTAGCCGGGCACCGCAGGCGCGAGGCCCTGCGGCGAGCAGGAGCGAACGCGCCCCATCACGTTGACGATGTGGTGCACCGCGCGACCGCTGCGCGAGACGACCTTCAGCGTGCCGGTGGGCGTGCTGGTGCCGTGCAGTGGGTCGAACAGGATCGAGTTCACGTTCGACTGGACGCCCACCGCATCGGTGCCGGCCAGCGTCACCGTCTTGATCTGTTGCGATGGCCCGACGCAGGTGGCGGCACCCGTTGCGGCGCAGCGGCAATCGGCGCGCGCGCCGGTGTGCAGCACGTAGCAGGTGCCCCAGGCCTCGGTGTGCAAGCTCAGGCGCACCGGCTGGTTGCGCAACACCGCTTCCTGGCGCGTGAACTGGATATCGGTGTGCAGGGCGGTTGCCACGCCGTCGACGCGACGCGTGTCCAGGAAACCCTGAAAGCTGGGTGCGACGGTGGACATCACCACGGCGCTGATCACGGTGACTATGCCGGTCTCGATCAAGGTGACGCCGCGCTGTCTTGTCTTCGGGTGCATGAGGGCTCCTGGCCGTGAATTCATGCCCCAATGTAAAAATTTGCGTTCTGCGCCGCGTCCCCCGTGCGGTGGGAGCGATGGCTATCTTGTGGGTGAGCCCCCATTGGGGGAGGCGTGGCGATGGTGCCCAGCAAGCGGCGGTGGGACGCGCTCAGATGTCGCGGATCAGCTGCCGGAATTCGTCCACGTCTTCGAAGCTCCGGTACACCGATGCAAAGCGCACGTAGGCCACCTTGTCGATGCGCTTGAGTTCGCGCATCACCAGTTCGCCCAGCCGGGTGGAGGGCACTTCCTTGGCACCGCTGTTGAGCAGCTTGTCCTGGATGCGTTCGACGGCGGCGTCGATCTGCTCGACGCTCACCGGCCGCTTGCGCAGCGCCAGCGTCATCGAGGCGCGCACCTTGCCCAAGTCGAAATCGGCGCGCGTGCCGTCCTTCTTCACCACCGAAGGCAGTGCGATCTCGGCCCGTTCGTAGGTGGTGAATCGCTTGTCGCAACTCTGACAGCGGCGGCGCCGCCGCACCACGTCGCCTTCGTCGGACTCACGCGTCTCGACGACCTGGGTTTCGTCATGGCTACAGAAGGGACAGCGCAATCAATACCCCCTGACGTCAGCGGTAGACCGGGAAGTCGCGCGTCAACGCCGCCACCTTCACCCGCACCGCAGC
>JANNEI010000311.1:0-3059 GCA_031378565.1 Burkholderiales bacterium | reverse complement strand
CGAACGTGCTTCAGCGCGGGCACCGGGAAATAGCCTTTCGGCCGGTCGATCACGGCGTCAGGGATCACGCCGCGCGAGATCGCCTTCAACGGGTACTTGCCGCCTTCCTTGAGCTTGAGTTCGGGCGGCATGCGTGCGGCCAGTTCGACCAGTTCGTGGTCGAGGAAGGGCACGCGCACTTCCAGCCCCCAGGCCATCGGCATGTTGTCCACGCGCTTCACTGGATCGTCGACGATCAGAGTGGTGGCGTCGAAGCGCCAGACCTCGTCGAGAAAGGTGTCGGCCTGCGGCTTGGCAAGCTCGCGCGAGACCAGTTCGGTGGTCACGTCGGACTCATCCGGCGCACCCAATACCTGCCACGCCGGCGCGATCATCTCCAGGTACTCGGCATGGTCGCGGTCGAAGTAGTGCCGGCTGAACCGCTCGACCGCGGGGCCGGTCTCAGCGTCCATCAACGGGTACCAGAAGTAGCCGCCGAACACCTCGTCGGCGCCTTGCCCGGCCAGCACGACCTTGACTTGCTTCGAGACCCGTTCGCTGAGCAGATAAAACGCGATCACGTCGTGGCTCATCATCGGTTCTGTCATCAAAGCCACGGCTTCCGGCAAGCGCGCAAGCACCTCGCTGTTCGGAATCAGGTGCTTCTGGTGACGGGTCTTGAAGCGCTCTGCGACCAGGTCCGAGAACTCGAATTCGTCGGCTTTCTCAGCGCCCACACTGACGCCGGGAATGCCCTCGAAGCCGATCGAAAAAGTCAGCAGGTCATCCACATGATCGGCCAGCAAACCGACCAGCAGGCTCGAATCCAGCCCGCCCGACAGCAGCACGCCCACCGGCACGTCGGCCGCCAGCCGATGCCGTTCGAGCGCGCGCACCAGCACCTCGCGCGTCTTGTCCAGCCACTCGGCCTCGGTCAGCGGCTGCGCCGGCCGCGTGGCGTTCAGCGTCCAGTACACGCGCTGTGAAACCTGTCCGTCGGTGCCCACCGTCATCGTGGTGGCGGGCGGCAGTTTGCGCACGCCGCGCAACACCGTGCGCGGTGCCGGCACCACGGTGTGCAGCGTGAAGTGGTGGTGCATCGCGACCGGGTCGATGCGTGTGTCCACGCCGCCACCCGCCAGCAGCGCCGGCAAGCTCGACGCGAAGCGCAGCCGCTCGGCGTCCTGCGCCAGGTAGAGCGGCTTGATGCCGAAGCGGTCGCGCGCCAGGAACAGGCGGGCACGGTGCCTATCGTGTGTTTCACGCATGTCCCATATCGCGAAGGCGAACATGCCGTAGAAGCGTTGCACGCACTGTTCGCCCCAGGCGTGATATGCCTTGAGGATGACCTCGCTGTCGCCTTCCGAGAAGAAGGCGTAGCCCATCGCGACCAGCTCGGCGCGCAGCTCGCGGTAGTTGTAGATCGTGCCGTTGAACACCAGGGCCAGGCCCAGCGCACTGTCCACCATCGGCTGATCGGCACTCGGCGACAGGTCGATGATCGCCAGCCGCCGGTGGCCGAAGGCCACTGGCCCGTCGGTGAACGTGCCCGCGTGGTCCGGCCCGCGCCGCGCGAGTTGTTCGGACATGCGTTCGACCGCCCGCATGTCGGGCGATTCGCCGTCGAATCTCAGTTCACCGCAGATGCCGCACATGCTGAACCTTGTCGACGAATGCGGCGTTCAGCGGCACGTCGGCTCACCGGCACCGGCCTGCCGGTTCGCACAGTGCGATGGTGAACTGCCGCTCGGCCCGGCCACCGCCGATGCGTCGGACGTTACTGCAGCGTCGCCGTGAGCAAACAGCAGCTCTCGCATTCGCTCGCGCTCTGCGGCGGTGGGCCAGGCGGCGTTCACAACAGCGGGTCTGACGTCGGTGTGAGCTGAAGAGGGTGCCTGCGCCTGTGCGGTGGTGGGCGTGTGCGCCGGATCGACTCGGCCTTGCGCGTCGAAGTGCAGCCGGCTGTAGGTTTCGTTGACGACGGTGTGCGGCGCTGCGTTCTTCAGGCGCACGTACCAGTCGGCCAGGCGCAGGGTCTGACCCGCCAGCGGCAGCGCCGTGGCCTGCCCGCGCGCCAGTGCCACGTACAAGCCGTGCGGCACCGCGTGCACACCCTCGGCGTCGTCGAGCAGGAACACATAGGAGGCATGCGCCGCGCCTTTGCCTTCGCTGTCGCTGTCGCTGTCGTTTTTGTTGTCGCCTGTGCAGGCCTGCAGCCCGCGGCCCGATGCGTCTGCGCTGCCGTACACCGGCGCGAAGCCGCCGCCCGGCGTGCGGAAGTTGGTGGTCTGCCCCTGATAGAGCCGCGCAGCCACCCATTGGACGGCACCGTCGTAGGTGTAGGCGCGCAGGTCGAACTTCATGGCCTTGCCGGTTTTCACGGCCTGCGCCGTGTCCTCGTCGTCGACCATGCGCTCCCCCGGCGCGACGATGGCCTGCGCCACATAGTCGCCGGCCAGGATGTCCTGCCAGACGCGCTTGGTCAGCTTGTCGCCGCGATACGCCGCGCGGCTGCCGAAGCCCGCCGTTGGCTTGAAAAACAGGCCGCGGCGTGCGTCCCACAGCCGCTGTGCGTCGGCAGCGTCGACCACCTCGGTGCGCGGCACATGTTCGAGCAGGATTTGCTGCGTGGCCTCGGGCACGCCCAGCGCCTGCAGCCGCGCGGCGTCGCTGAACAACGCGAGGTGCCGCTTGTCGGCATACAGCGCGTGGGCCTGCGGATGCGGCGTCAACACCACCGCTTGCTGCAGGTAGGCTTCGCGCAGCGCGGCGCTGCTCGGCTGCTCCAGATAGAAGTCGGTCAGCCGGTTGTAGACCAGGTCGATCGCCAGGTCGCCGTGCCACAGCACGCCGTCGCGCCATTCGAGCGCGGTCGGGTCGGCGATCACGGCGCGCAGGCCGTGCCGCTCGAACAATTGCTGGAACAACAAGAACTCGGGGTACAGGTATTGCTCTTCGGGTGCCAGGTCGACGATGGCAATGCTTGTCAGCCGCCGGGCGGCTTCAGCCGGGCGCGAGCGCTGCCATTCGCTGCGAAACATGTCGACGATGCGCTGCTCGAACGCGGCCACGCTGGCCAG
>JANNEI010000309.1:0-3944 GCA_031378565.1 Burkholderiales bacterium | reverse complement strand
TCCAGCACCTCGAAGCCGGTCATCTCCGGCATTTCCATGTCGAGCAGCAGCAGGTCGAAAGCTTGCGCGCCGGCCGCCGCGCGCAGCATGTCGAGCGCGACGCGGCCGTTCTCGGCGCAGGCGACGCTGTGGCCTTGCAGCTCCAGGCTGCGCGTGAGCAGCAGCCGGTTCACCTTGTTGTCGTCTGCCACCAGCAGCCGGGCGGTGATGGGGTGCGGTTCACGCATCGCGCAGCACCGTCAACGCGGCGGCGGCGCGCGCGTACTCGGTTTCCAGCGCATCGAGCGGCCTGGCATCGGCCGGCAGACCGCCCAGCTCCAGCTCGCGGGCCAGTTCAGCCAGCGGGGTTGCACCAAAGGTGTGGGCGTTCGACTTGAGCGAGTGTGCCGCCCGCCGGAAACTCTGTGCATTGCCGTCGGCCAACGCGCCGCGCAAGTTGGCCAGCATCAGGGGCGCCTCTTCGAAGAAGGTGGCGACCAGCTCGGCGGCGAACTCGGCACCGGCGGTGGCTTGCAGTTCGGCATAGAGAGCCGCGTTGATCGCGTCGGTGGGGGCGGGCATGTCAGCAGTCCTTGCGTGCGGTCACGTTCAGCAACGCATCGACGAGCTGGTCGACGCGAATGGGTTTGGTGAGGTAGTCGTCCATGCCGGCGGCCAGGCATTCTTCGCGGTCGCCCTGCATGGCATTGGCCGTCATGGCCACGATGCGAGGGCGGGCATGCGCCTGCCATCTTGCGACGATGCGGCGCGCGGCCTCCAGCCCGTCCAACTCGGGCATCTGCACGTCCATCAGCACCACGTCGTAGGGCTGGCGCGCGACGCACTCGACGGCTTCGATGCCGTTGCTGGCCAGGTCGGCGCGGTAGCCCATCTGCTGGAGCAGGCGCATCGCGAGCTTCTGATTCACCACGTTGTCTTCGGCGAGCAGGATGCGCAGCGGGTGGCGTGCGGCCATGCCCGGGTCGAGCGTCAGTTTGGCGGGTGCGGTGAGCTTGGGCTGCGCGTGGCTCGCAAGCAGCGTCATCAGCGTGTCGAAGAGCTGGCTTTGCCGCAGCGGTTTGCCGAGCACGGTCTGGTACAGCCCGTCGCCTTCTGCGGCGGCTTCGCGCCGGCCGAGCGAAGTGAACAAGACCATGGGCATGGCGGCGTCCGTTTCGCGCAGCGCGCGTGCCAGTTCCACACCGTCCATCTCGGGCATGTGCATGTCGAGAATCGCCAGGTCGAAACGCTCACCACGCTTGACCCATTGCACGGCCTCGGCGGGCGACCCGGTTTCTTTCGGCAGCATGCCCCAGCGCGCCGTCTGCAGCATCAGGATCTTGCGGTTCGTTGCGTTGTCGTCGACCACCAGCAAGCGCTTGCCGGCGAGTGCCGGTTGCTCGCCGACGAAGCTGCGGCGGCTCGCGGCAGGCAGCTCGGCGTGCGGCGCGCGGATCGTGAAGCGGAAGGTCGAGCCCAACCCGAGCCCGGCGCTCTGCGCCCACATCGTGCCGCCCATCAGCTCGGCCAGGCGTTTGCTGATGGCCAGGCCGAGCCCTGTGCCGCCGTACTTGCGCGTGGTGGAGCTGTCGGCCTGGCTGAAGCTCTGGAACAGTTTGCCGATGCCGGCCTGGGTGAGGCCGATGCCGGAGTCGCGCACCGCGAACTCGAGCTGCGGCTCGCCCGAGCCTGCGGTACCGGCTTGCACCGTCAGCACCACCTCGCCGCGCTCGGTGAACTTCACCGCGTTCGCCAGCAGGTTGAGCAGCACCTGCCGCAGCCGCGTCACGTCGCCGTTGATGGCCGCTGGCACGTCGCCTTCGAACTCGTAGGCGATGTCCAGGTGTTTCTCGGCCGCACGCGCGCCGATCAGGTCCAGCGCCGACTCGACGCACTCGCGCAGGTCGAACGGGTGCGCCTCCACGTCCATGCGGCCGGCCTCGATCTTCGAGAAGTCGAGGATGTCGTTGATGATCGTCAGCAGCGACTCACCGCTGTCGCGAATCGTCGACGCGAAGTCGCGCTGCTCGTCGGAAAGCGGCGTGTCCAGCAGCAGCCCGCTCATGCCGATGACCGCATTCATCGGGGTGCGGATCTCGTGGCTCATGGTGGCCAGGAAGGCGCTCTTGGCTTCGTTGGCGGACTCGGCTGCGGCGCGGGACTCCTGCGCTTCGCTGAACAGCCGTGCGTTCTGGATCGCGATCACCGCCTGGTCGGCGAAGGTCTTGAGTAGCGCGAGCTCCTTGTCGCCGAAGGGCTGGGGCGGCACCCGGGAGACCTGGATTGCGCCCACGCCGCGTCCTGCCCAAAGCATCGGCGCAAAGGCGATCGAGAAGTTGCCGACGGCTGCCGCGACTCTGCGCAGCGGTGCCGGGGCGTCGGTGTCGGCGAGCACGTCGGGGTAGTGCATGACGCGCTCCGCGACGATCGCGAACTCGGTCGCCGTGCCCTCGATGCGGCGCGGAAACTCGCCCATCGCCGAGCGAATCATCGTCGCCGCGTCGGCCGTCTGGGCGCGAAAACCACCCGAGCGCAGCAGACCGGATTCGTCGACCAGGTAGATGCCGATCCCGCTTGCGGAAAACAATCGCTCGCAGCTGTCGAGAATCTTGTCGAACACCGGCTGCGCATCGGCCATCGAGCCGCTGATGACCTGCAGCACCTCGGCACTCGCCGTCTGCTGTTCCAGCGCTTCCTTGGTCTCGTTGAACAGCCGCGCGTTCTGGATCGCGATCACGGCCTGGTCGGCGAAGGTTTTGAGCAGCGCGATTTCTTTCTCGGAGAACGGCTTGAGCGGCTGGCGCATTACCATGATCGAACCTATTCCGCGGTCCTCCCAGAGCATCGGCACCCAGGCAGCCGAGTAGTTGCCCACCAGTTCCATCACGCTGCGCACCGAGGCCGGCGCGTCAGTCATGGCAGCCGCGTCGGGCACGTGAACGTGGCGTCGCGTGCGAATGACGCGCGACGTGACGGTCTGATCGAGTGGCTTGGGGAAGGTGCGCACGATCGCATCGAGCGCCGAGCCACGCCACGCGGCCGCATGCACCAACTCGTCGTCGCCGAGCAGGAAGATGCCTAACTGCTCGATGGCGAACAGGTGTCGGCAGCTCTCCAGAATCTTGTCGAACACCGGTGCCGCATCGGCCACCGAACTGCTGATGACTTGCAGCACCTCCGCGGTGGCGGTTTGCTGCTCCAGCGCTTCCTTGGTCTCGTTGAACAGCCGCGCGTTCTGGATCGCGATCACCGCCTGATCCGCAAAGGTTTGCAGCATCGCCAATTCTTTGTCGGTGAACCCGCCGCGCGAGCGGGCCACACCGATGGCACCGATGCCCTTGTCGCCCCACAGCATGGGCGCGAAGGCGAGCGACTGGTAGCCGACGATCGCGCCCATGCGGCGCAACACGTTCGGCACATCGGTGCCGTTGACCACGTCGGGGTAGTGCACCACGCGCCGCTCGCGAATGGCGCGGCCGGCCGGTGTGATGTCGACCGGCGCGGGGAAGGTCGCCATCACCGCGTCGCGCGCGTTGCCGACGTAGGCAGCGATCTGCAGCAGGCCCTGCTCGTCCACGAGCAAAACGTCCAGCTCGTCGCCGCCAAACAGGTGCTTGCAGCTGTCGAGAATTTTGTCGAACACCGGCTTCGTGTCGGCCACCGAGCTGCTGATGACGGCCAGCACTTCGGCCGACGCCTTCTGCTGCTGCAATGCCTCTTGCGTCTCGTCGAACAGCCGCGCGTTCTCGAGCGCGACGCCCATGCTCGCGGCCACGGTGCTGAGCAGCCGCACGTCGGCGTCGGCGTAGGCGTTCTCGCGCTCGTGGTTCTCCACCACGATGGCACCGAGCACCCGGTCGCTGCCGAGGATGGGCACGAACACGATCGACTGGCTGGAGTCTGTGCCGGGGATCGGTACCAGCCCGAGCGCAGCGGCCTCGGCGGGGTTGTTGACGACGATCGGC
>JANNEI010000286.1:0-4144 GCA_031378565.1 Burkholderiales bacterium | reverse complement strand
GACGGTGCTGCTGACAGCTTTCGGCCGGGCCATTGCCGAGGTGGGCGCGGTGATGATCGTGGGCGGCAACATCGACGGCGTCACGCGCGTCATGACCACCGCGATCGCCCTGGAGACCAGCAAGGGCGACCTGCCGCTGGCGCTGGCGCTGGGCCTCGTGCTGCTGGGCGTCGTCGGCCTGGTGAACGTGGCGATCGGGCTGGCGCAACGCGGTCAGGGGTCGGCCGTGGTGGGGGTTCGATGACACCGGCACCCTTGATCAGATTGAGCGGCGTGTCGGTCCGATTCGGTCCGGTCACGGCCCTGTACGGCGTGAACCTTTGCGTGCAGCGCGGCGAGTTCATCGCGTTGGTCGGGGCCAACGGCTCCGGCAAAACCACCTTGCTGCGGGTGCTGCATGGCATGCAGCCCCACGACGGGGCGCGAGCCTTGCAGGCGCTGCCGCAACGCCCGCTCGTGCAGTCGATGGTTTTCCAGCGCCCGTTCGTGATGCGGCTGTCGGTGTTGAACAACCTGCGGCTCGCGCTGTGGCTGGCCGGCGTGGGCCATGCCGAGCGCACGACACGCGCCGTGCAGGCTTTGCAACGAGTGGGCCTGCTTGCCGCCGCGGCGCGGCCTGCGCGGGCCTTGTCCGGCGGCCAGCAGCAGCGGCTGGCGCTGGCCCGCGCCTGGGCGATTCGTCCCGACGTGCTGTTCCTCGACGAGCCCACCGCCAGCCTCGACCCATCGGCCAAGCGCGAGGTCGAAAGCTTGCTCGAAGGCTTCGCCGCTGAGGGCATGACGGTCGTGATGAGCACCCACAACCTGGGCCAGGCCAAGCGCCTGGCGTCGCGTGTCGTGTACCTCGAAGCGGGCAGCGTGAAGGTCGATTGCCCGACCCTTGAATTCTTCAACCATGCCCTCGCGGGCAATGCCGATTTGTTTCTCAAAGGAGAGTTGTCGTGGAATCTGTCATGAGGTGTTCTCTCGGTGCAGCCCGTCGCGCGGCGCTGTTGATGGTGCTGTCGTGTGCGCTGCCGTGGGCGGCGGCGCAGGACCGGTCCATCGTGATGGCGTCCACCACATCCACCGAACAGTCGGGCCTGTTCGCGCACCTGTTGCCCGCCTTCAGGAAGGCCACCGGGATCGAGGTCAAAGTGGTGGCGCTGGGCACCGGCCAGGCGCTCGACATGGGCCGGCGTGGCGACGCCGACGTGCTGTTCGTGCACGACCAGGTCGCCGAGGAAAAGTTCGTGGCCGACGGGTTCGCCCTGGCGCGATTGCCGGTGATGTACAACGATTTCGTCATCGTCGGGCCCCGATCCGACCCGGCCGGTTTGAAGGGCAAGGACGTGGTGGATGCGCTTCGCAAGCTGGCGGCCGGAAAGGCGTCGTTCGTTTCGCGCGGCGACAAAAGCGGCACCCACGCCGCCGAGCTGCGCTACTGGAAGGCGGCCGGGTTCGACACCCCGGCCGGCAGGGTCGCCAATTACAAGGAATGCGGCTGCGGCATGGGTCCGGCGCTGAACATCGCGTCCAGCATGCAGGCTCATGCACTGACCGACCGTGGCACCTGGCTGAGTTTCAAGAACCGCGGCGAGCTGGCGGTGCTGGTGGAGGGCGACACCCGGCTCTTCAACCAGTACGGCGTGATGGTGGTGAACCCGGCCCGGCACCCGCACGTCAAGCAGGCACTGGCCCAAGCCTTCGCTGATTGGGTGGTGTCGGCCGAGGGGCAGGCCAGCATTGCCGGCTACGCGATTGGCGGCGAGCAGCTCTTCTTCCCGAATGCCAACGCCAGGAAATAGGGCAGTGTTCCATTTCGCAACGTCACCCGAGCGTCACGCAGCAACGCGTCGTCCGGGTGCGCTGCCTCTGCCGCATTGCACCCGGAAGCACTGGGAGAGGCCCTAGGGTAAGTCTGTGGTTTTCGCTGGGGTGTGCTGGCAGAAGAATCCTGGTTGATTTGATGCGTGTGCCCGCGGGCTTGCGCGTTGTTATGCAACCCGAGGAGGTACCCGTGAACATTCCCCTTCAACTCACCGTCAACGGCAAGGCCGTCAAGACCACCGTCGATCCGCGAACGCTGCTGGTGCAGCTGATCCGCGAAGAGCTTCAACTCACCGGCACTCACGTCGGTTGCGACACCGCGCAGTGCGGTGCCTGCACCGTGCACCTGAACGGCAGCGCCGTGAAGTCGTGTTCGATGCTGGCGCTGCAGGCGCAGGGCGGCGCGGTGACCACCATTGAGGGCCTGAGCCAGAACGGCGAGATGCATCCGATGCAGACCGCCTTTCGTGCCTGCCACGGTCTGCAGTGCGGCTTCTGCACCACCGGCATGGTGATGTCGTCGGTGCAACTGCTGAAGGACAAGCCGAACGCCACCGAAGAAGAAATTCGGGAAGGCCTCGACGGCAACATCTGCCGCTGCACCGGCTACCAGAACATCGTCAAGTCGATCCAGCATTGCCAGGCCGCACAGCAGGCCTCCTCGACCATCACCGCTTGATTCGAAGTCTGAATCGACGTTCAACCCTCAGGAGCCAGCCATGACCGACATGTCGCAACCCCCCGTCAGCCCCATTGGCCAGCCCTTGCTGCGCCGCGAAGACCAGCGCTTCCTGACCGGCGCAGGCCAGTACACCGACGACGTGGTGATGCCACGCCAGACCTACGCCGTGTTTCTGCGTTCGCCGTATGCGCATGCGCGCATCAAGTCGATCGACACCACCAAGGCCAGCCAGGCCGACGGCGTGGTGCGCATCTTCACCGGAGCCGACCTGGCTGATGCCAAGGTCGGTGGCCTGCCTTGCGGCTGGCTGATCCACAGCAAGGACGGCTCGCCGATGAAGGAGCCGCCGCACCCGGTGCTGGCGCAAGGCAAGGTGCGCCATGTGGGCGACCAGGTGGCGATGGTGGTGGCCGAGTCGACGCTGCAGGCGAAAGACGCCGCCGAGCTGATCGAGGTCGAGTACGAAGAGTTGCCAGCCGTCATTGACATCAGCAAGGCTGACGGCCACAAGGGCTCGGTGCACGACGAGGTGGCAAACAACGTCTGCTTCGACTGGGGTCATGGCAACAAGGACGCAGTCGATTCGGCCTTCGCCGTGGCGGCGCACGTCAGCTCGCTCGACATCGTCAACAACCGGCTGATCCCGAACGCAATGGAGCCGCGGGCCGCCAATGCCAGCTACACCAAGCACGACGAGAGCTACACGCTGTACGTCGCGAACCAGAACCCGCACGTCGAGCGCTTGCTGATGTGCGCCTTCGTGCTCGGCCTGCCCGAGTCGAAGGTGCGCGTGATTGCCCCTGACGTGGGCGGCGGCTTCGGCTCGAAGATCTTTTTGTATGCCGAAGAGACTGCGCTGGTCTGGGCCAGCAAGTTCGTGGGCCGGCCGATCAAGTGGACGGCTGACCGCAGCGAAGCCTTCCTGACCGATGCGCACGGCCGCGACCACGTCACCAAGGTCGAACTTGCGCTCGACGCGAAAGGCATGTTCCTGGCGCTGCGCGTGAAGACGATCGCCAACATGGGTGCCTACCTGTCGACCTTTGCGTCGAGCGTGCCGACCATCCTGTACGCCACGCTGCTGTCCGGCCAGTACAAGACCCCGGCGATCTACGCCGAGGTCAAGGCGGTGTTCACCAACACCGCGCCGGTCGATGCGTACCGCGGCGCAGGCCGGCCCGAGGCCACCTATGTGGTCGAGCGCATCGTCGAGCAGGCGGCGCGTGACATGAAGATGGATTCGGCAGCGATCCGCCGCCAGAACTTCGTCACCGAGTTCCCGTTCGCGTCGCCCGTGGGCCTGACCTACGACACCGGCAACTTCGGCGCGCTGCTCGACCGCGCCACCGAACTGGCCGACGTGGCGGGCTTCCCGGCGCGCAAGGCCGCTTCCGAAGCCCGGGGCATGAAGCGCGGCATGGGCTACTCCTGCTACATCGAGGCCTGCGGGTTGGCGCCATCGAACATCGCGGGTGCGCTCGGCGCGCGGGCCGGCCTGTTCGAGGCCGGCGAGGTGCGCGTGCACCCGACCGGTACGGTCACGGTGTTCACCGGCTCGCACAGCCACGGCCAGGGCCACGAGACCACGTTTGCGCAGATCGTGGCCGCCAAGCTCGGCATCCCGGTCGAGAACATCGAGATCGTTCACGGTGA
>JANNEI010000276.1:0-17629 GCA_031378565.1 Burkholderiales bacterium | reverse complement strand
TGCGCATCCGGGCGCGCCTCGGGCTGACGGCCACCGTCGACGACAACTGGTCGGCCGGTGTGCGTCTGACCACCGGCAGCACCACCGACCCGATCTCGTCGAACCAGACGCTGGGCGTCTACAACAACCGCTACACCGTCGCGTTCGACCGTGCCTACGTTCGCTACAGCTCGGGTGAAAACTTCAACGCGGTGGCGGGACGATTCGGCAACCCCTGGTACGGCACCGATCTGCTGTGGGCCAATGACCTGAGCTTCGACGGGGTGGCCGCGCAGTGGACGCCGCGCCTCACGTCCACGATCCGCGGCTTCGCCACGCTGGCGGCCATGCCGGTGCAGGAAGTCGAGTTGGGTGCCGCCGACAAGTGGCTGTTCGGTGCCCAGGTCGGTGCCACGCTGCCGGGTGCCGCCAACGGCATCGGCGGCAAGGTCGGCATCGGCTACTTTCACTACAGCAGGCTGCTCGGCCAGCCGAGCCCGGCAGGCTCGACGATCAACGAGTTCACGGCCCCGCAGTTCGCCCAGAAGGGCAACACCTACTACAACATCTCGTCCGACCCGAACCGCCCATTGCTGGGTCTGGCGTCGGAGTACCGGTTGTTGAATCTGACCGGCCAGGTCGACTTTCCCGCGCGGGCAGGCAAGCGGGTGGTGCTCACCGGGGACTTCGTTCGCAACCTCGGGTTCGATCGGTCGGCCGTCAGCCAGCGGGTGGGTGTCGACGTCGAGCCCAAGACCAACGCGTATCACCTGAGGGTGGCCTTCGGCAGTGCCGAGGTCAAGGCACGGCACGACTGGCAGGCCTTCATGGCCTACAAGCGGATCGAACGCGACGCCTTGCTAGACGCCTTCACCGACGGCGACTTCCGACTCGGCGGCACCGACGCCCGCGGCTACACGCTGGGCGGCAGCTACGGACTCGGCAAGAACACGGCGGCATCGGTGCGGTTCTTCAGCGGCGACTCCATCTCCGGCCCGCCGCTGGCGATCGACGTGTTGCAGTTCGACCTGAACGTGCGGTTCTGAGGCGCACCCGACGCCATCGCGGGGACCGAACATGATTCAACCCAACGCTGTTTTTCGCAGCGCTCGCCGCGCGCTGGTGCCCTTGGCGGTTGCGCTGGCGCTGAGCGTTTCGGCCGTCGACGTGATGGCGCAGGCGGCCGACAAGAACGCTGAGAGAGCGGCGCGGCGTGCGCAGTTGCAGGCGCAGAACCTGCAGCAGCAAATCCAGGAAGCGCAGGCCGCGAAGGCGAAGGTCGACACCGAGAAGGCAGCCGTCGACAAACAGTTGCTCGACCAGTCGAAGCAACTGGCGCAGATCAGAGGCGCGTTGCCCCGGGCCAATGCCAACCTGAAGGCAGTCGAGGCCGAGCGAACCCAACTGGCGGCCACCGTGGCGGCGCTCGAAAAGCAGCTGGTCGAGCAGAAGCGCAGCGCTGAGGAAGCGCTGGCGCTGAAGGCCCGCGAACTGGTTCAGTACACCAGGCTGCGCGATGAACAGCAGGCGCTGTGGCAACGCAGGCACGGCGAAGAGCTGACCCAGGTGGCCGAGTGCACTGACAAGAACGAGCGGCTGATCCGGCTGAGCGCCGAGTTGCTCGGCCGCTACCGAAACAAGACCGCCACCGACGTTCTCAAGCAGCGCGAGCCGGCCTTCGGGCTCGGCGACGTGCAGATGTTCAACCTCGTCCAGGACTATCGCGACAAGGCCGAGGCCGAGCGATTTTCTCCATCCATCAACAGGTGAAGCCCAAAACGAAATGACCTCCCTTTGCGCACTGAAGTTCGTCCCGCGCCTGATCACGATCACCGCGACGTTCAGCCTCAGCTTGCTAGTGTCTTGTTCCAGCCTGCCATCGCTCCCCTTTCTGGAGAGTGATGCGCCCGCGGCGGCACCCTACACCGGGCCGCCGCTGAAATGGGGCGACCGCATCGACGGCACCGTGGTCACCGACCCGGCGTATGTGATCGGCCCTGAAGACGCACTCGAGATTTCGGTCTGGAAGGACGAGACCTTGAAGGCCGCCACGTTGGTTCGGCCGGACGGAGGCATCTCGTTTCCGCTGGCCGGCGATTTCATCGTGGCCGGCAAGACGGCAGCGCAGGTGCGCGAAGAGCTCGTCAAGCGACTGGAAAAGTTCATTCCCGAACCGGTGGTCACGGTCTCGGTGGTGCGGGTGGCCAGCTACCGCATCTATGTGCTGGGCCGCGTCAACAAGCCGGGCGATTTTCAGGTCGGACGCAACATCGATGTGCTGCAGGCGCTCAGCATCGCCGGAGGCATGACACCGTTTGCATCCGAGGACGGCATCCGCATCATCCGCAAGGTGGATGGCAAGACGGTGTCCATTCCTTTTCAGTATTCCCGGGTTCGAAAGGGCGCAGACCTGTCGCAGAACATCACGCTGAAAAGCGGAGACGTGCTGCTGGTTCCGTGACACCGGTCGTGCAGGGTGCCGACCGTGGTCGACGCGGGTGGCCCGTGCTGTGCGCCGTGGTCCTGGGTCTGGCGTCGCTGAACGCAAAGGCTGACCTGTGGTCGATTGCAAACAGTTCTGCGGTCCGCTTCGAGTCGAATGACAACGTGGCCCTTTCACAAAACCCGGCAGGCACGGTGAACACGCTGTCGTTGTCCAACGCCTTCAAGGCCTCGCGACAAATGGAGAACTCGCGCAGCGGGCTGGACGCAGACGCCACGCTGGTTCGGCAGCAGGGTGCCGGTGGGCAGAGCCGGGTCGACGGACAACTGGGGCTGACCCATTCGCTCAACGATCCCTTGAACAACTTCAACTTCGCGATGCTGTATTCGCAGGACTTCAACAACCTGGTTCGCACGGCCGACGTCTTGCTCGGACAAGGGCAGCGCCGTTCCACCGCGCTCTCGGCCGCGTGGTCGCGTTCGCTCTCCGAGCGGCTGAGCGCGAACGCCCAACTCTCGATCGACCAGACCCGGTATGGGCAGCAACTGTCGGGGGCCGCGGTCGACTTTCGGGACACGGCGCTGTCGGCCGGAATTTCGTATGCCTTGAGCGAGGTGTCCACCGGGGGCTTGCAGCTGAGCCGCTCCAGCTACCGTCCGGCAGGCGGCACGAATCGATCGGACACCGACAAGATCAAGGCCAGCCTGTCGCGGGTGATGACCGATCGCAGCAGTGCGTCGGTGAGCCTGGGCCTCTACCGCACCGACACGACGACGCTGGCGGGGCGGCTGGCCTGTCCGCTGGCGGTGTCGTTCTGCAACGCGGGCGTGGTGCCGTTCGTGGTGGTCGTCGAGTCGGTGGATTCGTCGCGCCGCGGGCTGGAGTTCAGCGCGTCCCACCGCTACCAGTGGAACGAGATCACCGAATCGTCGATCAGCATCGGACGCCAGCAGGTGCCCAGCGGCGCGGGCACTCTGGTGCGCAGCGACACGCTGAGTGCGGCCGTCAGCCGCGGCTTCTCGCCCACCGTCAACGGATCGATGAGTTACGCCCGGTCGCGCTCGACCTTGCAGCAAGGCGCAAACGCCGCACAGCCCGGGCAGTGGACGCTGTCAGCACTGCTCTCCAAACAACTCGCGCCCGACCTCAGCGTGCAGGCCGCCTACCAGCGGACCAGCGCTGACAGATCGACCTTCACCAGTGGCGCGCAATCGAACAGCGTGAGTGTTTCGCTGAAATATGACTGGCCCAGAATCGATTCGAGCCGTTGAATCGATCGCCCGCCGCAACGCCGACCTTCATCACCACGCACACCATGGCAGCCACACCGCAGGATTTCTACCCTTCCGTTGATTCGGTGGCCGACCAAGGCAAGACCATGGGCGACTACCTCGGCGTGCTGCGTCGCCGCCGCGGGCTGATCACGGTGGTGTTCGCGGTTCTGTTCCTGATCGCCGCTGTGGTGGCGGTGGCGCTGCCACCGGTCTACCGCTCCACCGCCACCATCCTGATCAAGGAACAGGAAATTCCACAGGAGTTCGTGCGCTCGACGGTGACCAGCTTCGCCGACGAGCGCATCCAGGTCATCAGCCAGCAGGTGATGACCCGTTCGACCTTGCTCGACCTGGTCGACAAGTACGGCTTGTACGGAACGGCGCGGCAGCGCGAGACCAGCGAAGAAATTCTGGACCGCATGCGGCGCGACATCAAGCTGACGCCGATCAGTGCCGAGGTGACCGACCGTCGTACCGGCTCGCCGGTCAAGTCGACGATCGCTTTCAGCCTGTCGTACGACAGCGAGATCGCCGCCAGCGCGCAAAAGATCGCCAACGAACTGACCACGCTCTACCTCAACGAGAACGTCAAGAACCGGCAGCAGAAGGCGGCGGAAACAACCTCGTTCCTCGACGAAGAACTGGCGCGCGTGACCGAACACATTTCAGAGGCCGAGCAGCAGTTGTCGGCCTTCAAGGCGCGCAACCAGGGCCGCCTGCCAGAGTTGAACATCGCCAACCAGGTGGGCAGCGACCGCGCCAATGCCGAGATCCAGCGCATCGAGCGGGACATCATTTTTCTCGACGAACGCAGAATCGCGCTGCAGGCACAGTTGGCCGACACCAAGCCGGGCACACCGATCGTCGGCAACGGCGGCACGGTGCTGGAGCCCGAAGACCGCCTGAAGGCTTTGCAACTCCAGCTGACCAGCCTGACCGGCGTCTACAGCGACGATCACCCGGACGTGAAGCGGATGCGCCGCGAGATCGCGATGCTGAAGGTCGAGACGGGCCTGCGTGACGATGCGTCCGACCGCGAAGCCAGGCTGCTCGAACTGCAGGCCCAGATCTCGCTGCTGCGCCAGAAATATTCCGACGACCACCCCGATGTGGTGCAGCTGAAGCGCGCGTTCGCGGCCATCGACAAGGCGGTGCGCACCGGTGCCGATGCAGCCGAAGGCAAGGGCGACAGCCTGCCTCGCGCGCGCAAGCCCGACAACCCGGTCTACATCAACCTGAAGACGCAGATCGAGACGACGACCGCGCAAATCCAGTCGCTGCGCAGCGAGCGCGTGGAACTGCGCAACAAGCTGCAAATGCTCGACACCCGCGTCAGCCAGACCCCCGAGGTCGAGCGCGAATACCTGGAGCTGGCGCGCGACATGGACAGCTCGCGCGCCCGCTTTCGCGAGCTGCGCGACAAGCAGATGCAGGCGCAGGTGGCCGAGCAGCTGGAGCGCGGGCGCAAGGCCGAGCGCTTCACGCTGATCGAGCCGCCGATCTTTCCGGAGAAGCCGTACCGCCCGAACCGCGCCGTCATCCTGATGATGGGTCTGGTGTTCGCGCTGGCCGGCAGTGTGGGCGCGGCAGCGCTGCGCGAGGCCGTGGACCAGACGGTGCACAGCGCCCGCGACGTGGTGCGCGTGATGCAGGTGCCGGTGCTGGCAGTGTTGCCGTCGCTGCCGAGCCCTGTGCTGGTGCGGCGCCGGTCGTCGATGCGCAAGCTGGTTGCGGTCGGTGTGCTGGTGCTGATCGCCTGTGTGGTGGCCGGCCTGCATTACTTCTACATGCCGATCGACGTGGCTTGGTACGGAATCCTGAGGCGCATTGCCAACTAGGGCACCGAGACGAAAGATGCCGATGAAGCTGCTGAATGAAAACAATGCCGCCATGAATGACCCGACCCCGCCGAACCAAGGCAAGGTGCATGTCGTCAAGCCGGCACCCGCCACCGAGCCGGCCGACGCACGCCCCGATCCGTTGCGCATCGAATATTCGAGCACGCAGGTGATGGCCGACGCGATGGTGCGGCTGCAGCGCACGCACGGCGTCGTCAAGATGGACCGCTCGGCGCTGGCCGAGTCGTTCAAGATGCTGCGCAACCAGGTGTTGCAGCGCATGCGCGCCGATGGGCACCGGCTGCTGGCCGTCACCAGCCCGCGCCGCATGGAAGGCAAATCGCTGACCGCCGTCAACCTGGCGCTGGCGATTGCCGCCGACTACGACTCGGCGGTGCTGCTGGTCGATGCCGACCTGACGGGTCAGGGATTGCAATCGATGTTCGGCCTCGATGGCGCGCGCGGCTTGAGCGACCACCTGACGCATGGCGTGCCGATACACGAGCTGCTGGTCAACCCCGGCGTCGCGCGTTTCGTGCTGCTGCCGGCCGGCCAGCAGCCGGTGCTGAACTCGGCCGAGCTGCTGGCCACCCGGGCTGTGCAGCAACTGGTGTCCGAAATGAAGCAGCGTTACCAGGACCGCTACATCATCGTCGACCTGCCCCCTCTGCTGGACACCGCCGACGCGCTGGCGTTCCTGCCGCAGGTCGACACCACGCTGGTGGTAGTGGAAGAGCACACCACGACGCTTCCGGACATGGAAAGCATGACCGACATGCTGGCACCGTTCAATCTGCTCGGCACCGTGATGAGCCAGGCGCGCGAAACCGCCAAGGACGCCGCCGGAAAACGACCGCCCTGGTATCGCCGCTGGCTGAACAGCAAGGCCTGAGCGCGGCACGCGAGGCTCGGGCGGGCGCTGGGCATTCTCCCGAAACTCCGGACCGGCCGTTTTCCCCCATCAGGCCGGAACAGACCGGCTATTTCGGACCATCCTGCGGCACCGATCCGCACGGCGCGCTGTCACCGGTGGCGGTCATCATCCGATTCCCCAGGGTCCAGCAGAGAAGTGCCGTGTCGCACCACCGAGAACTTTCATGAACAGCGTCGAAGAGTTCGCAACCATCGCCGCTCACCTCGAATGGCTGCAAGGCTATCTGCAATCGCAGCCCCGCGGCGAAGACACCGACCGGATGGACAGCGCGCTGAACGCGCTGGTCTGCGCGCGCGCGGTGATCGTCGAACTCACGCAGATCGGCGGCACGCCTGAACCCAGGGCCGCCGCGGCCTCGCTTTGAATGCTGGTTTGAATGCTGGTGTGAGTGTCGGCTTGAATGTCGCTTTGACATGTGCCCGGCGGCAGCCGCTGCTCACCCTTGCCGGCGGCGACGCATCGTGGCACCGAACGACAGCAAACCTGCGCCCAGCAGCCATGCGGCTGCGGGCAGCGGCACTGCCGCCAGTGCGTCATAGTCGTAGCGGACCGTGAAGGTGCCGTCGGCCACGCCGCTGCCGCTGAAGAACAGGCCGAACGGCCCCGTGCCGCTGTAGGTGCCGTTGCCCGCCGTGGCGTTGAACGAAGCCGTTCCGCCGCCGAGTCCCACGTAGTAGGCCCAGTTCAGCGGGGCCACGCTGGTCGAGTTCGACGCACTGCCGGTGAGGCCTGCAAAACTGTTGATGAAACTGCCCGGCATGCTGGGCAGCGCGGTGCCCGAGGCCAGCGTTGCGGTGGCCGCGGAGACAACCGTTGTGGCATCCGGGCTCAGGGCGGTCACCGTCACCGGCAAGCTTGCCGAAGCGTTGCTGAATGCAGCCGACGAAGTCAGATTGCTCCAGACGTCGATCTGCGCGGTGATGTTCGTGGACAGCGACAGCAGGATGCCGGTCAGCGTGCCCAGGCTGCTGTCGAACTTCTGAACCGTGAACGCGGTTGCGAACGGCAATGCCTGCGATGCAATCGTGGCGTTGTACTGGACGAAAGCCGCCTCGGCGGCCGGGCTGCCGAGAATCATGCTGGCCACGAGGGCGATGTGTTTGCGGTTCATGTCGATCGTTCGCTTTCAGTAAAACGCCGCGTGCACAGACGCTGAATCTTTTCAGTTGCGTATCAAAGTGTGGTCGCGGTCTGTGGCAGTTCTCTGGTCGCGATGGGCTGCCTGCCTGATGCGTTCGGACTAGCACGCGCACAGTCCGCATCGCAGGCCCCGCTTCGGTGCGGTGCCGACACGGCGAACTGCTCCGAAGGGGTCATCGCCGAGGGTCGCCGCACCGCGCGCCGCGTCACACGGCGGATGCACGCTAGCGCATGCATTCGAAAGCCGCCCCGCGTTGGAGCAAGAGCAAAGCCGCTGTGCGTGCCGTCGCGTCGGCAGCGGCATGTGCGCTGGCTTGTGGCAGCCTGCAAGCCGGCACCGTGGTGGTGGAGCTGATCGAATTTGCGGGGACGGCCGGGTCGTTGGTGCCCAGCCCGCTGCTCGTCGCTTATCCGTGGACCGAGGCCGCCTCGCTGCCGGCGGCAGTCGCCGACGACGTGATCGTCGAGGGCGCGCCGGCCAGCCCGGCATCGGCGGAAGAAGTCGCGACCCCGGTCCCGGAAATGCACACCTGGTCGCTGATGGCCGGTGGGCTCGGCATGGTCGTTTTCCTGGCCAGGCGGCGGCTCAGCGGGTGAGTCGGGCGAACCACGCGCAACCCGCACGAACGCGACAGCATCAACCGCGGCACCCGTTGTCGCGCAGCGGACCCGATCGGACGGTTGCCCTACTTTTGTGCCACCAGCAACTTCGCTTCGTCCAGGTTGGGCAGCTTGGCCTTGCTGTCGAGCGCCTTCCTGAGAAATTCCTGAGCCCTTGGAATGTCGCCCTTCTTGTGCAGCGCCAGGCCGAGGTGGAGCTGAAGCAATGGCGCTGCGGGAGAACGTTGCACGGCCCGTTCGAGAACCGACGCCGCATCGCCGTACTGACCCAGCTTGTAGTGCGCCCAGCCCAGGCTGTCGAGGTAGCCGGGGTTGTTCGATTCCTTGAAGCGGCTCGTCAACGCGAGTGCCCGGTCGAGACTGGCTTTGTCGCCTTTGGTCTCGATCAGAAGATAGGCGAGGTTGTTGGCATAGGCATCGTCGTCGGGCACGCGCTTGACGAGTGCCTCGTACACCGCGATGGCGTCGTCGGTGCGTCCCGCGCGGGCCAGCCACTCGGCGCGTGATGCCGGAAGCGACACCTCGCCGGGGTTCGCTTTCTCGCCTTCGGCCAGCACCGTCGCGGCCTCGCCGATCTTGTTGCGAAGCGCCATCACCCGCGCCAAGCTTTGGTAGCCGGACGGCACGGCCGGCGCGAACTCGATCATCTTGCGATACGACTGTTCCGCCAGCGCCAGGTCGTTCTTTGCCACCGCCACGTCGCCCCGCAGCTGGTAGGGCAGCACGTTCCTGGGCTCGCGCGCCATCAACGCATCGATCCGCGCGTTCGCTTCGTCGAAGCGGCGCTGGGCGATCAGGATGCCGATGGCCGACAACATCGGCCCCGGTGCGTCCGGCACCAGCCGGCTCGCCGCGTCGTACTCCTTCAATGCGGCGTCGTACTTCTTCTGGTCGGAATAGAACTGGCCCAGCTTCAGGTGGCCGATCGGCTCCTTCGGCAACAGGGCCTTCAGCGACACATAGGTTTTCTCGGCCGCGGCCGTGTCCTTCTGGGCCATCGCCAGTTGCGCCTTCATGTCGTGGGCACGCAGGTTTTGTGGTGCCGACTTGATGGCGCTGTCGATCTCGGCCGCCGCCGCCTTGTACTCCTTGGCGTCGGCCATGTCGGCGGCCAGCAGCAGGCGCAGGTCGGCGTTGTCGGGCTTGAACTTCACCGCGTCCACCAGCACCTCGCGCGCCAGTTGCGGCTCGGCCGTGCTGCGGTGCGCCTGCGCCAGCAACCCCATCACCTCGGGTGAAGCGGGCTGGTCTTTTGCGGCGGCGCGCAGGTCGATGATGGCGTTGCGCGCGTCGCCGTCGCTCAGCAGCATGCGGCCGCGCATCACCAGCGCGGCACCGTCGCGCGGGCTGACGGCCAGCACCTCGCCGACCAGCGTCTTCGCTTCTGTCACCTTGCCACCGGCCAGTCGGTCGGCCGCCAGCAGGTTGCGCGCGGTCAGGCTGGCCGGCGCGTCCTTGCTGAACGCGATCACTTCCTGCAGCACGCGGCGGGCGTCGCCGGGCCGGTTGGCAGCGCGGTACAGATTGACCAGCCCCAGGCGCAGGCTGGCGTCCTTCGGCTTCGCGGCAATGGCGGCCAGAAACTCTTTCTCGGCAATGTCGTTGCCGCGCCGCGACGCCAGGAAATCGAGCAGCACCAGGTGGCGCTGGCTGTCGTCGGGCTGCGCCCGCACCGATGCCCGCAGCACCTCTTCGGCGCGGTCGAGTTCATCGCGACGCGTGTGATGGATCGCCCACGCGTTCCAGAAATCGATGTTCTTGGGCGTCTGCACCGTGGCCATGCGGAAGTAGTCGGGTGCCTTCGCCTGCACCGCTGAATCGGTGCTGGTACTGGCAATCTGCGCCGCCACTTGCAGCAAGCCGAGGTTCTTCGGGTCTGCCTTGAGTGCGGTTTCGATCACCGTCAGCGCATCCGCCGTGTTGCCCTGGCTGGCGTACAGGCCGGCCAGCAACATGCTGGCGTCGACCGGCGGGGTCCTCTGCTCGGCAATCAAGGCTTTGGCGAGCACGATCGCACCCGGCACATCGTTGTTGCGGGCCTGCAGCGCTGCCTTGATCGTGCGCGAGCCGACGTGCGTCGCGTTGGCCGCCAGCACCTCCGCGATGGCTTGCTCCGACTTGGCGACTTCGCCCACCAGCATGTAGATGCGGGCCAGACTGACCTTCGCTTCGGCGTGCTCCGGCCTCAGTTCCACCGCCTTCGAGTAGCTGCCGAAGGCGCGCTGGATCTCGCGCCTGCCTTCGGCGATCTGCCCCGCGATGAAAAAGGCCTCGGCGTTCTTCGGGTCGATCTGCAGCACGTTGCGGGCTTCGACGTTGGCCTTGTCCCAGTCGGCCAGCCGCACGTACTCCGCACCTTTCGCCAGCCCGGCCTGGATGCGATCGGCCTTGCTGCCGCAGGCCGCCAGAAAGATCAGCGCAGAGCACAGTGCGACGGTGCGCAGGCGATGTTGGAAGTTCATGGTGAGCGTCATGGTTTGAAAATTCACAGGCGGCTGGGCGGTTCACGACGGCTCGAATCGACGCGAAGCCGCGTCTTCCGCATCGCCGCAAGCTCGGTGTTGCCGTTCGACCCGAAGCGCGCCAGAAAGTCCTCGTAGGCGTTGCCGATGCCGCGGCCCAAAGGTATCTGTGCGCTCCAGCCGAGGCGACGCATCGCCGACACATCGAGCAGCTTGCGCGGGGTGCCGTCGGGCTTGCTGGCGTCGAACACGATCCGGCCTTCGTAGCCGACGGTGCGCGTCACCACTTCGGCGAGCTCGCGGATCGACAGGTCCTCGCCCACGCCCACGTTGATGCATTCGCCGATGTCGCTTGCATCCAGCCGTTGAAGCGCGAACAGGCAGGCAGACGCGAGGTCGTCGACATGCATCAGTTCACGCCGGGGGGTGCCGCTGCCCCAGACGACCAGTTCATCGTCGCGCGCCACCCGGGCCTCGTGGGCGCGCCGGATCAGCGCGGGCAACACATGCGAACTGCGCAAGTCGTAGTTGTCGCCCGGTCCGTACAGGTTGGTGGGCATCAGGCAGAGGTAGTTGGTGCCGAACTGTCGGTTGTAGGCAGCGCAACTCTTGATCCCGGCGATCTTGGCGATCGCATAGGCTTCATTGGTCGGCTCCAGCGGCCCGGTCAACAGCGCGCTTTCGGTGATCGGCTGCGCTGCCATCTTCGGGTAGATGCAACTCGACCCGAGGAAGATCAACTTGCGCACCGCGTGGCGGTGGCAGGCCTCGATGACGTTGCCTTGAATCGCCAGGTTGTCGCGAATGAAGTCGGCAGGCTGTTCCGAGTTGACGAGAATGCCGCCCACCTTCGCGGCCGCCAGAAAGACATGGGCGGGTCGATGCGCGGCGAAGAAGGCCATCGCGTCGGCCTGCACGGTCAGGTCCAGTTCATGGCGGGAGGCGGTGACGATGTCGGTGTGTCCCTGCCGGCGCAACAGGCGGACGATGGCCGAACCGACCAGTCCCTGGTGACCGGCCACATAGATGGGGCCCTGCAGTGGCACCGATGCGCCCTCCGGCGCCCTGTTGAACAACGGCGTGTGCATGCTGCCCGCACGTGCGGGCGAGGCCTCAGTCGGGAACATGGTTGCGCAACCGCGGGGCGATCGTGCCCAGGAAGGCCGTGAGGCGGCGGTCTGCCTGCGCGAGGTCTTCAGTCGGCAAGACCGGTGTCACCAGCCGGACCAGCGCCCCGTCGGAACGGTCGCGGGTGATGGCGTCGTACAGGATGAACCACTTCACCGCCATCTCGCTAGTCAGCACCCGCCCGCGCTGGGCGAACCAGTAGTAGACGAGTTGTCGCTGCTCCCCCTTTTGAATGACGGCCCGGTTGAGGGTCATTGCCGAGATCGTGCTCGCCACGGCCGCGTTCGAGGTGACGAGGGTCACCGGCGACTCGTCGATCTGGCTGATCTTCCAGCCGCCACCCGGAATGCAGGTGCGCGGCGAGTGGGTCGACTGTCCGCCGCTCTGGCTGTCGTAGTAGGCCGAGTAAAAGTTGACCCAGGGCTCGCCGGGCCGGGTGTAGTTGGCGATCAGGTGATCGTCGACCGCCAGGGTTGCGAGCACGTCGCGTTCGAGCCGGTCCGCACGCCCGGTCCAGCCGCCCGGAAGGTTCATGGGGAACTCTGCGAACGATGTCCGCTGCGGGCGGATCAGCTCGCGCTGCGGCGACCACAACGAGGCCGCACCCACGACAGCGAACAGCAGGCCACCGACCAGCATCGGCGTGGAAAACGCGCGATAGCTGACCAGCGCGCCCTTGGCAATCGGCGCCGGGTAGTCGAGTCCGAAAACGGCGCGCAGCGACTCGGGCCGGCCGCCGATGCGCGCGAGCAGGGCCATCTCGCCGACCAGCAAGGCGATGCACAGCATGAACATGAACCAGCCCTCGAAGTCGTGCAGCAGGCCCTCGGCCATGGCGCTGCCCCAGTACTCCACCGTGACCCCGATCAAGCCGATGCGCAGGCTGTTGATGAGGATGGTCAACGGGATCGTGGACAACACGATGACTGCACGCTTCCACCACGCTCCTTTGAAAAAGTAGGCAGCCAGAAAGCCCAGCACCATCAGCGGGAACAGATAGCGCAGCCCGCTGCACGCTTCGACCACCTGCAGCTTGAAGCTGCCGAGGTCGATCACGTTGCCTTCCAGGAACACGCTGATGCCGAACAGGCGGATCAGGGCCACGCCGATCTCGGACGATAGCAACTGCAATTGCTGCGACAGCTCGCGCAGCAAGAACTGCGGCAGCGGAATCATGAACAGCAGGATCGCCAGCGGAACCGCAACGATGCGCGTGCCGGGCCAGCCGACCAGACACACCGAGAGCCCGAACAAGGCGATCACGAAGCCGTACTGGCTGAACAGGCGAATGGCGCTGAACTCGCCGACCGCCCCGAGTGCCAGCGCCAGCCCGATCAGCAACAAGCCGGTCCAGGAGCCGCGCAACTCGAACTGCCGCAACTGGTCGCTCTTTTGCCAGATTAGGAAGGCCGAGATCACCGGAATGAAATAGCCGTAGCTGTATTCCTCGACCTGTTCCCAGTTGGCCACCATGAAGCGCAGGCCGGGCAAGAACGCAGCAATCACGGCTGCGCCTGCAAGGGCCAGCACGAGCCACTGCGCAAACGGAAGCTTCCACACGCGGATGGGGTGCTGCGAGACCAAACCTGTAGCCATGCCGGACGCTTGCTCAGTGGGCGCATGCCCTGCGCATGCCGCATTCAGCTTAGCGGCGCTTTGTGACATCGACATGGCGAAACCGCCCTTGCGGGAGCGGGGCCGATGTCAAGGCGCGGACATATTTCGAGCCTATTCTCAGGCGTCGGAAAACAGGTGCATCTGACCGATCGCGCTGCTGTTTTGGTCTCGGTCGCTCTCTTTTTTCCCCTCCTTCCAATGCTTCCCATCGCACCGGTTGCCGACCCCTATCTGATGGCCAGCATGCCGCTCGGCAACCGCGCGGCGCGGGTTGTCTGGGGCATCGCGCACTTGCTGCTGGTGCGATTTTCTCCGCGCCCGTTTCATGCGTGGCGCGCCGCGGTGCTGCGGCTGTTCGGTGCCAGCCTGGGCCAGCATTGCCACATCTACCCGACAGCGCACATCTGGGCACCCTGGAACCTGATTTGCGAAGACGCCGTGGGCATCGCCGACGGTGCCGTGATCTACAACCCTGCGCCGATGCGCCTCGGATCGCACTGCGTGGTGTCGCAGGGCGCCTTTCTCTGCGGTGCCACGCACGACCTCGACGACCCCGCGTTCCCGATGATCAGCCTGCCGATGACGATCGGCCGCTACGCCTGGATTTGCGCACGCGCCGTGGTGGGCCCCGGCGCGAATGTGGGTGAAGGCGCGGTGCTCGGCCTGGCCAGTGTCGCCACGCGCGACCTCGAAGCGTGGACGGTCTACGCCGGTGCGCCCGCACGGGCGCTCAGGAAACGGCACCGGCAATGAGCCCCGACCGCCTGCTGACCGGGCAATTGCAGTCCGAGGCCGACATCGGCTACCCCTGGCAACACCACGGCCCGCGCGCCATTCACACCCATGTGACCCGACCCATCGTGCAGCAACTCGTGAAGGCGGGCGCGCACAGCGTGCTCGACCTCGGTTGTGGCAACGGCTGGTTCTCGGGTGCGCTCGAACGCTGTGGTTTCGAGGTGACCGGGGTCGACCACAGCGAGGGCGGGCTGAGCATTGCCAGGCAGCACCACCCGGGTGTGCGCCTGCAGCAGATGGACCTGATGCTGCCGCCGGACCCGGGCCTGATGTCGCGCTTCGACGCGGTGGTGGCGATCGACATGATCGACCACGTTCCGCTGCCGCGCAGGCTCGTCGAGGCCGCCCTTGCCGCGCTGAAGCCCGGCGGGTTGCTGGTGGTCACGTCGACCTTTCACGGCTACACGAAGAACCTGGTGCTCGCGCTGACCGGGCGCTTCGACACACGCTGGGAGTCGCTGCTGGACCATGGGCGCGTCAAATTTTTCTCTCGCTCGACGCTGACCTCGCTGCTGTCGGAGTTCGAGTTGCACGACATGCACTTCGAGACCGTCGGTCGCATCCCGACGTTCGCGCGATCGATGCTGATCGCGGCCAGAAAACCGGCTTGAGTCGTCACGCAGCGGTGCCGCCGCTCGGCGCGTTGCCTGCCCGTCAACGCAACACGATGGTGCCGCCGGTGGGGCCTGTGCCCCGCATGTCCTGCACGTCGTTCCAGCCGTCGATGCGCCAGCGGTGCACGCCGCCGTGCGTCGACTCGTCGTTGTGGTACAGGTACAAGCGCGATCCGTCGCCTACCAGCGTCGGGCTGAAGGCGTTGCCGCTCTGGCCTGCCTGCGAGGGCGGCGACGGGCGCGTCGAAGGCTGTCCGAACTGGCCCAGGAACAGCCCGCTCTCGTCGTAGTGCATGAACTGGTTGGCCTGCCCGACCTTGCCGGTCTGCAGGTCCTTGTAGAACTCACCGTGGTAGCCGTAGACGATGTGGCGTCCGATCGCCCACACCGCGTTGCCGCCATAGGTCAGCGAGCCATCGATGGCTTTCGTCTGGAAGCTGCCCTTTCCGTCCAGCGGGCCGGTGGGGCTTGCCTGCCACAGCCAACGGTCGCCACCTGCAACCGCCGCACCCAGGTGAAAGCCTTCGTTTCCCGTCACCGACTGGTCGAAGAAGACGACCTTTCCGGAATCCGTGATCGGGAAGCGTGGAGGCATTCCACTGAACGCGCTGCGGTAGTGCGGCGAGCCGGGCAGTGTGGGCACGGTCGCGAGCCGCACCGGTTCGGTGGACCACACCGGGTCGCCCGACGCGTCGAAGCCGGTCAGCGGCAGGCGCATCGCCGCCTGCGTCGTGGCCCCCGTCACTGCGTAGCCCAGATCACCGTTGGCGTACAGCACTTTGCGGGTCGCGCGCGGCAAGCCCGGCCCCAGAACCTTGACCACGCGAAGCGGCCCCGATACCGGCAACTCGACGATGACCTGCTTGCCCTGTGCCGCAACGATGCCGTAAGTGCGGCCGTTGGCCAGGGTCTCGACCGAGTTGAAGCCGCCGAAGGCCGCATTGAAAGCGTGGTCGTCTTCGAGCACAGACGGCAGACCGCCCAACCAGTTGCGCACCAGCTTCCAGGACCGGCGTGGTGCCAGCGGTGTCTCGGTGTCGACGTCGAACTCCAGAAAATTGGCGAACACCCGCCGCGGGTTTCCGTGGTCGACAGTCGCTGTGTAGAAGGCGGGCAGGTAGGCAATCTGTTCGTCGCTCTGCGCGGGGCTTCGACCATCCCGGCGAAAACGCAGCATGCGATTGTTGGCGTGGTCGACCACCCACAGCGTCTCGTCGGCCGAGACCGCGATGGCGGTTTGCTCGCGGCCCGCACGCGAACGAAAGAACAGCCGGTTCGCGTTGACCGCAGGATCGTTGGCGTGGCCGCCGACGGTGCCAATCACCTCGCCCGCACGACCGTGGCGATCAAAACGCTTGACCTGCTGACTTGCACCGCCATCGGCCACCCAGACGGCGTCTTCGTTCACGGGGCTGGTTGCCAGCGCCAGAGGGCGGGTCAGGCCACTGACCGTTGCCGCCAGCGTCGGCACCTGTTCGAGGCCGGTGTATCGCAACAGCCTGGTGCCGGAGATGACCCAGAGGTCACCCGCAGGCGTCATCGCCAGTTGATTGAGGGCCTTCGGCACCAGTGGCACCGCGAGTTCATGAATCAACGCGCCACTGGTCTTGTCGAACAGCCGGATCAGATTCCTTGCGCCGTGCGCCACGGCGAGCACGCGACCCCGGCGTTGCACCGCCAGCCCGGTTGGCGTCTGCGACTCGTCGGTCTGCAAGTCGGCGACGCCCTTGTAGTCCTGATCCTCGTAGCAGCGCGTGGTCTTCGGCCGCAGATTCAGGCAGACATCCTTCCCGGCCGCGAAGCTTGCCGGGCGAGCCAGGGCGAGATCGATGACGCCGACAAAGCTGGTGCGCGACAGGCCGCCCGTGTTGGCCCAGTAAAGCCGCGTTGCGTCGGCGGCGATCATCGAGTACGCCACGAAGGGGTCGGTCGAAGGAATGGGTCGCGTGTCGTGTTGCGGCAGCGACATTGCGAAGCCGTGCAGTCCCGGCTGAAATTCGTTGTAGCCGACGGCGTAGTAAGCGCGGTCGCCGCTGATCAGCAAGCCGGTGGGCGGCAGAAATGCCCGGTGCGCGTTCAATGCACTGAAGCTCTCGGAACTGTTGCCGACGACGCCCTCCCACACGTAATTGATCCTGTGGTGCACGAGTCTGATCTCGTAGTCGCCATGCGGCACGAGTTGCCCGCTGTCGTTGCGCTCATCCCAACTTCCCTCGTGCTCGCCGGCCGGCAGCGCGTCGGCTCGCCACAAGGTTCGAAGCAGCTGGCCCTGTCGGTCGTAGACCGCCGCGCTCGTGGTCGCCGCGCGCGGCAGCGAAAAGCGCCAGCGCGTCAGGCGCACGCCCGTCTCGGTGTTCGACGCAAGGTGGGCAGCGGCGGGTTGGGCAGCGTCCGCCTGCATGACGCGAATCGACGGCTCCCGGGCCTGCACCGTGGGCAGCCACACCGCTGACCAGATCAGCGACCACACCAGCGCCGTGGCCCGTCGCGAACAGGTTGACACGGGATGTCTCATTGGCCGATCTGCTGCACGGCCCCACCCTCCACCGTTCGATGAAGCTCGGCCAGCACGCGGCGTGCTTTGCCGGTGTAGGCGTTCCAGCCGAACTCGCGTGCCCGCAACGCCGCCTGGCGTCCCATCCGGGCGCGCAATTCGGGGTCGCGGTAGAGCCGGTCGAGGCGGTCGCAGACAGCGTCTTCGTCGCGCTGCGGAATCACGAACCCATCGATGCCGTCGCGCACGATGTCCGCGGGGCCGTTCGCTGTCACGATGACCGGCAATCC
>JANNEI010000195.1:0-2974 GCA_031378565.1 Burkholderiales bacterium | reverse complement strand
CGGCTGGCGTTCTTGCTGACACTCGAAGTCCGACCGAGCGCCGAAACCGAAGACATCGATTTCTGGACCCGTGACGACGTGGCGGCCGCGCGTGCGCTGCATCCCGAGGTGCGCATCGGCGACTCCATCGTCGTAGGCCTGTGCGCGGCGGCGCTGGCTCTCGGCATCGATTCGATTCGCGCGCCGATGCTGGCCTGCCGGGCGGCCCGCGCCAGCGCCGCGCTCGACGGCCGCGCCGAGGTGAACGTCCAGGACGCCGCCCTGGCTGCCGGCCTGGTGCTCGGCCCGCGCGCGACGCAACTCCCTGCACCCAGCCCGCCGCCGCAACCGCCTGACGATGCGCCGGACGATGCTCCGGACGACCCGCCGGAGCAGTCGCCCGACAACCCACCCAACGAGCCCACCGAACCGCCTGAGCCGCGGGCGCCGACCCAGGACGCCGAGCCGATCCAACCCGACGCAGACCCGAACGAAGAGCCCGCCACCGACCCCGGCAACAGCCTCGACGACGTGGTGCTCGAAGCCGCGCTGGCGTCGATCCCGCCCGGCTTGGTGGCGGCTTTGGCGCTGGGCCAGCACCGGTCATCGCGTGCGCCGTCGGCGGGCCGCGCCGGTGCAGCGCAGATGGGCAAGTTGCGGGGCCGGCCGACCGGTGTTCGGCGCGGTGAGCCGCAGGGCGGCGCGCGTCTGAACGTGATCGAAACCTTGCGCGCAGCCGCGCCGTGGCAGGCGCTGCGCAGACGCGAGGCCGCAGCCGCCGGGCAGCCGAGTGCGGCGCTTGTCCAAGTGCGGCGCGAAGACTTCCACGTCTGGCGCTTCAAGCAGCGCAGCGAGACGACGACGCTGTTCGTCGTCGATGCGTCGGGCTCGGCCGCCCTGAACCGGCTGGCCGAGGCCAAGGGTGCCGTCGAGCTGCTGCTGGCCGACTGCTACGTGCGCCGCGACAGCGTGGCGGTGATCGCTTTCCGCGGCACCACGGCCGAGCTGCTGCTGCCGCCGACGCGCTCGCTGGTGCGCGCCAAGCGCAGCCTGGCCGGGCTGCCCGGCGGCGGGGGCACGCCATTGGCGGGGGGCATCGACGCCGCTGCCCAACTCGCGGCTGCGATTCGCCGCCGCGGCGCGACGCCGGTGGTGGTGTTGCTCACCGACGGGCGCGGCAACATCGCCCGCGACGGCGCGCCGGGCCGTGCGCGCGCCGCCGAGGACGCGCAGGCGTCGGCCCGCCAGATGCGGCTGGAAGGCTTCGCGGTGCTGTTGCTCGACACCTCGCCGCAGCCGCAGGACGCAGCGCGCCAACTGGCCGCCGAGATGGGCGCGCGCTACCTGCCACTGCCTTACGCCGGCGCGGCCACGCTGTCGCAGGCGGTGCGGGCCGCTGCGGCCGCAACCGCAACCGCGCCCTCAGCAGCACCAGCGCGCTGAGCGAGCGAGCCTCGGCGTGAGCGAATTTCTGGTCTGGGAGCGCGACGGCGTCGACTGGCCGAACCGCGAGGCCAGCCGCTTCGTGCAGGCCGGTGGCTTGCGCTGGCATGTGCAGCAGATGGGGCAGGGGCCGGTGATGTTGCTGATCCACGGCACCGGCGCCGCAACCCATTCGTGGCGCGACCTGGCACCCTTGCTGGCGCGGCAGTTCACGGTCGTCAGCGCCGATCTGCCCGGTCACGGTTTCACTGAAACACCGCCCGCCGAGCGTCTGTCGCTGCCCGGCATGGCCGAAGCGATGGCCGCCCTGGTCGACGCGCTGGGCGTGAAGGTGCAGTGGGTCGTCGGCCATTCTGCGGGGGCTGCGATTGCGGCCAGGATGATCCTCGATGGCCGCACCGCGCCACGCGGGTTGATCGGCCTGAACGCTGCCATGTTGCCGCTGGACGGCGTGGCCGGCCTGCTGTTTCCGCCGGCCGCCCGGCTGATGGTCGCCACCTCGATCGCACCGCGACTTTTCGCGTGGCGCGCCGCGGACCCGGCGGCGGTCGAGCGGTTGATCGCCGGCACCGGCTCGGTGTTGACTCCGGCGGGCATCGCGCTGTATGCCCGGCTGGTGCGTGATGTGAAGCATGTCGCCGGAGCGCTCGGCATGATGGCCCAGTGGGACCTGGACAACTTCGCCCCGCAGTTGCGGCAACTGAAGACGCCGCTCGCGCTGCTGGTCGGCGACCAGGACCGCGCCGTGCCGCCGTCGCATGCGCAGCGGGTGCTCGATCTGCTGCCGCAGGTGCCCGCCTCGACCGTGACGGTGCTGCAAGGCGCGGGACATCTGGCGCACGAAGAGCGGCCTGATGAAGTGGCGCAGTTCGTGGTCCGCAGCGTGACGTTGATCGCGGCCTGAACGGCTCTCTCTCGCGCCGGTGGGAGAACGGCCCCCTCTCCTTCTTGGAGGACGGCTCCCTCTCCCTCTGGGAGAGGGTTGGGGTGAGGGCGATCTAGTGGGGAAAGTAGTGGCAAGCTGCCCCTCACCCCCGCCCTCTCCCCGGAGGGGCGAGGGAGCACACACTTGATCAGGGCATTCAGCGCTTGTCAGATTTGATTGACACTCATAGTATGTCCGTCATGTTGACAGTCGTTCCGTCACCCGTCCAGCCCGCAGTGCGCACCGCCAAGCCGCACGCCATCGTGATCGGCAGCGGGTTCGGGGGTCTGGCGGCCGCGGTGCGGCTGGGCGCGCGCGGCTACCGTGTCAGCGTGCTGGAAAAGCTCGACGCGCCCGGTGGCCGGGCCTATGTGCACCGGCAAGACGGCTTCACCTTCGACGCCGGCCCCACCGTCATCACCGCCCCGTTCCTGTTGGAAGAACTGTGGGCGCTTTGCGGACGCCGCATGTCCGACGACATCGACCTGCGGCCAGTGTCGCCGTTCTACCGGATCCGCTTCGACGACGGCAGCGTGTTCGATTACACCGGCGACGCCGAAGCGATGCGTGCCGAGGTGGCGCGCTTCTCGCCCGCCGACGTGGCCGGCTACGAGCGCTTTCTGCAGG
>JANNEI010000190.1:0-3464 GCA_031378565.1 Burkholderiales bacterium | reverse complement strand
CCGGTCGGCCCCCTCGCGCACACGCGCCAGTTTTGGCAACCAGCCGGCCACCTCGAACGGGTCGGCACCGATCAGCGCCGCGCGGTCGGCCAGCGAGGCCGCCACCGACGCCGCATACGGGCCGAGCGTGAACACCGGCAGTACGGGGAAGTCTTTGCCGAACACGAGCTTGATGCGGTCGATGGCGATGCCGATGGCTTCGGGGGTGGTCGGGTCGCGGTCTTGCATCGGCGTGCGGCCGCGCGGCGGCAGGCGGCTGGCGGCGGCGACGCGCTCGTCGAATTCGAGCAGCACACGCTCGCGGCGGGCGTGGTGGTCTGCCTGCCAGCGCTCGAACTCTGCGGCGTCGGCCGGTGACGGGGTGGGCTCGGCCTCGCGCAGGCCGAACGGCCAGCAGGCGCGCAACGCCGCCGCAATCGCGTCGTCGTCCAGCGCCGCATCGACCAGCGACTGGCGGGCCGCGCCGAGCAGCGCCAGCGCCGCCGTGCCACGCGCGGCGATCTCGTCTGGGTCGACCCCGGCGTAATCGCCATCGTCGGGCTGGGTGGCCTCGAACTCGTCGATGGGCACCACCAGGTCGTGCCGGTTCAGCGCGCGCACGCCGGCGACCAGCGAGCGCAGCGTGCCGGCCAGCGCCTCGAACTCGGCGAGGCCCAGCGGCTCGCCCACGCCGTTGCGCTCCAGGATGTCGAGCTGCACTGCCGGGTCGGCAGCCACTTGCGCGACAAACGCCTGCACCAGCCAGCGCCGCAGCGGCGCGCCGCGCGCCGCGTCGTCACCGGGCTGCAGCGCCGAGCCGAGCACCAGCGACAGCGGGCCGCGGCCGAGCTCGGCGGGCGTCAGCAGCAACTCGCCGTCGAGCGCGCCGTTGCGCATCTTCAGCGCCTTGAAGGCGAAGCGGGCCGGGTCGCCGAGCAGCCGCGCCAGCCACGCATCGAGCCGCGGCTCGATGGCGCTGCGCGGGTCGGCCAGCGCCGCGGCCGCCCAGGCGGCGGGCAGCGGCGCGGACGAGCACAGCAGCATCAGCCGCTGCGCATACGACACACCGGCCCGCGCGGTTTGCGTGACTTGCGGTGAGATGGGGCTGGTGTGCGAGTCGAGCATGCCGGCCGCGGCGGCCGAACGTTCGAGGTTGTTCTGCGCCAGTTGGTAGACGCTCTCGGACACCATCACGTCGCAGACCGCGTCCCAGGTTTCAGCCAGTTCATCGAGAACCTTGTCGACGCTCGCGCGGTGTGCGGCGACAGTCACGACGGCTTTCACGACCGGCCGGTCGGTGCGCCACGCATCGAGCAACGCCAGGCCATCGACCACGTCGCGCGCGGCGATCGACTCGGCCGGCTGGTCGGCCAACGTGGTGCCGGTCGCGCGCAGCGGGTAGCGCCGACGGAAGTCGAAGATGTACTGCGCACCGACGGCATCCGGCGTGTCGCGCAGCCCGCGCTCGAAGCGGTAGCCCAGCAGCGCGGCCGGGCTCTGGCCGCGCTCGACGCCTTCGATCAGGCTCATCGCCTTGTGCACGCGCGCCGAACTCAGGTCGACGTTGAAGGCTTGGCCGCCGCGCTCGGCATTGGCCAGGAAACCGCTGCGCAACATGGCCGCCGCAGCCGCCTGCGTGAGCGACGGCGCGTGCGTGTAGCCCAGGCTGTCGGGGCTGGTGTCGCGCCGCAGGTTTTCGACAAAACCGTAGGCACCGATGTAGACGCCGAGCGGCTGCTGGGCTTGCTCGCGTGCGCTGCGAACCTGCGCCAGCCGCTTCGACGCCAGGCCGGTGCACCAGGCGTCGAGCCGGTACGAGAACGTGTCGAGCGTGAGGCGGAACGCGAGGTCGAGTTCGCCCACCGTGCGCGGGGCCAGGTACTTCAGGCTGGCGCGCTGCGAGCCGAGGTCGCGCCAGAAAAAGGGCAGCGCGTCCTTGTACTCGTGAAAGGTGTCTGACGCCGCGTGCGCTGCGATGCCGTGCTGCAACGCCGGTGCGGCAGCCACCGCCGTCGCGACGTGTGCTTCGATCGTCTGCCCGCCGGTGACAGCGGGAATCAGCAGGTTGTTCAGCGCCCGGCTGGAGCCGACCTCGTGGAAGGCGGTGGGCAACGCGGCAGGCGCGATGTTGACGAAAGCCGGCGTGGACTTGGACAGCGCCAGCTGCGCGAACTGGTTGCCATTCGGGCTGTCCTTGATGGCCTGGTCGAGCAGGTGCAGGCCGCTGCGGTCGAACTCTTCTTCGGCTGAAAAGGCCAGCAGCGCCTCCAGCAAAGAGTCGCCGTTCTGGCGCTGCGACAACAGCGACTTGGCCTGCGCCGGATTGCCCAGCGCTGCTTCGATGCTGGCGATGTAGGGCGGGTCCAGCAGCTCGTGCGGAGCACGCGCTTTTTTCGGCTCGGTCGGGTTCGCCTGCACCCACGGCACGTAGCCCAGGTCGTGGTCCTGCACGTCGTGCACCAGGTGTTCGAGCAGGGTCTCGACCGTGAGCTGGATGCCGAAGGCGGCCAGCATCTCGCGGCTGAGCCGCCGCTTGGTGCTGACCTGCACGCCGCCGTAAACCTCGGACGGGCCGACCACGGCAAAAGACTTGTTCGGGTTCTCGAGGTTGCGGAACTCGCTGACCACCGACCACGGCCCGCTCTGGATCAACTCGCGCACTTCGTCGAGCCGGGTGCCGTCGACCCGCGGCACGCTGCCCACGGACAGCCGCCAGCGCGGGCGCAGCACGTTCAGCGCCGTTTGCACGCCGGTTTCGGTTTCGCCCAGCGGCACAAAGCCGGCCACCACCGGCAGCAGGCCATACGGTTGCTTGCCGATGCGCAGTGTGGGCAGCGGTCCGCCCGGGCGCACCCAGCCGACCGCGAAGTCGCGCGCCTTCGCCACCGCCCGGTCGCTGACGTACATCTCTTCGAGGCCGGGGATGTTCCAGAGGTCGGTGAGATAGCGGCCGAAGGTGCCGCGCCACAGCGCGTTGATCATGTGCATCTGCGTGCGCTGCTCGGCCAGCGCGGCACCGGGCAGCATGTCGGGCAGCAGGGTCTGGCCGCGCAGGCCGAGGCCGCGCAGCAGCAGGTCATACGCATCGGTCGCGCCGACAGCGGGGGCCGGCCCGGCGTCGGTGACGGGCGGTGGCACGTCAGACGTATTGAGCGCCGAGGCACCGCGGCCGGTGTTGTTGGTGGCGGTGCCCAGCGGCACCACGGCCAGGCCGTTGCTGGCGGCGTGGCCTTCGAGCAGGCCCTCCAGCGCGTCTGCCGATTCGGCGGCGTCCAGCGTCCTGTCTACCCCCAGCACCACCAGCCGTTCGAGTGGCGATCCGAAGTTGAACGGCAACGGGTCTTGGCGGCGTTGCAGGTGCACGGCCACGTCGTCCTCGGTCACCTCGATGCCCATGCCGACCAGCACGGCGGCGTCGAACTTGAACAGCCATTCGCGCTCGGGGCCGAACAGCGCGTCCTGCGCCTGACCGGCGCTCGCCAGCG
>JANNEI010000179.1:0-3647 GCA_031378565.1 Burkholderiales bacterium | reverse complement strand
TGCGGCAATGCCGGCGTGTCGCGGTCTTCAACGTGCCGCATGTGCTGTCCGACACCGCGCAGTCGTCCGGCCTGCCGCTGCTGATGGCGCTCTTCTTCGGCACACAGGCCGCGGCCTACTACGCCTTCTCGACGCGCCTGTTGAAGGCACCCCTGGGCCTGGTCGCCAATGCCATCTCGCAGGTCTTCTACCCACGGGCCGCCGCCCACCGTCAGGACAACGCGCGCCTGCGCAACGATGCGCAGCGCCTGCTCATGGGGCTCGTGCCGGGCGCGTTGCTGGTGTGGCCAGTGGTGGTGCTGGTTCCGGACACCGCCTACGCCTGGGCCTTCGGGCCGGCCTGGCAGAGTGTCGGCGGCTACCTGCGCGCGCTGGCACCTTGGGCGCTGTCGTCGTTCATCGTCGCGCCGCTGGCCGTGCTCTACGTGGTGAAGCAGCGCTTTGCCCTGGACTTTTCGCTCGGGCTGGCCGGCACGGCCGTGGCCTTCATCACCCTCGGGGTGGTGCAGATGGCGGGTGGCAACGCGACAACCGCGGTCTGGGCCTTGTCGCTGAGCATGATGCTGTACGTGCTGGTGTCGGCCTTCTTCGAGTTCGCTGTCGTCATCGGCTGGAGCCATGGCCGTGGTGGATGATCTTTTCGACGATGCGGGCGTGCGCGCGGCATTCGAACTGCACCTGGGTTTTCAGGCCAAGCCCTGCGGCGAGGCAGGTTGGGCTTTCGAGCGCCGCCGTCTGGGATTGCGCCGTATCGAGGTTGCGCCCATCGGCTTCTACACCCGCCTGTGCACGCATGCGGGGCAGGCCGAGGCGCTCGAAGGCCTGATCGATACCGCCCGCCGCGCGCCGCTGACGCGGATCCGCCTCAACATCAACCCCTTGGAGACACACGCCGAGCGGCTGAGCTCGCATGCGGCCCGGCAGGGCTACCGGCTCATCGCGAACGAGACCCACCTGCTGGCCCTGGCACCCGCCATGGAAGACACACGCCGGCACTACCACGCCACCAAGCGCAGCCAGGCGACCCGGCCCAACCCGCTGGCATCGACGATCCTGACGGCGCACAGCGCAGCGCACCTGAACGATTACTACAGCGCCTATGAGGCCTCACTGCGACGCTGGGGTCGTGACCGCCCCGTCTACACCCGAGGCTTCTTCGAGGCCATGATGGCCAGTGCCGCGACGCGCATCTGGATGAACTACGTGGCCGGGCGCCTCGCCTGCGCCATGGTGGTCATGAGCTGCCGGCACTACGCGCTCTATTGGCAGGGCGTGTCCCAGATCGAGCCCGACCAGAAGGCCGCATTCCCGATGGTCAAGCTCATGGACGCCATCCTGAGCGACCTGACCGAAGCCGGCATCCCGTGGCTGAACATGGGGTCGAGCGAAGGGCTGCCCACGGTCCGCCGCTTCAAGGAGGAGTTCGGCGGCCAGCCGCGGGCGTATGTCTCGCTTGTCCACGAAGCGCCGATCTGGCGTGTCTTGAACCGGGTTCGCGGCCTGCGTTGAGGCCCGCGCACGAGTCGCGGGCGCGGACCGCGCGGGACTGATAATCGGCGGCTACAGCGGAGTGCGCGAAATGGCAGATGTGGATTGGGATGCGCGGGCCAGGCAGGGCGTGGACTTTCAGTCGGTGATCGACCCCGGCGACACCACCGGTTTGAAGAACAGCCTGATCGACCGCATCCAGTGGAGCCGCATCGGCCCCTGGGTCGGCAGCCGACGGTCGGTGCTGGACTTCGGTTGTGGCGTCGGCCGTTTCGCGCGGCGCATCACCGATCACGGTTCGGCCTACATCGGCACCGATGCCTCGCTGGCGATGATCGAAGCCGCGCGGCAGCTGCACCGGGTCTCGGCGACGCAGTTCCTCCATGTGCCGGCGCTGCCGTTGCCGTTCGAGAACGGCCGCTTCGACGGGTGCCTGAGTGTCGGTGTGCTGCAGTGTCTGAAGTCGTCCGATGGCACGCAGCTGCGTGCTGCGCTGGCCGAGCTGTCGCGTGTGCTGGCACCGGGCGGCCAGTTGCTGATGATCGAGCAGGCCAGCGCTTCGGGTGGCCAGTCGGGCTCGGTCGCAGAGACTTCTCGCGAGCAAGACTACATCGACGCACTTTCAGGCCGATTCGACATCGCCGACGTTCAGCGCCTTCGGTGCGGCAGCCTGTCGCGGCTGAGTTCGTCGTACATCCGCTGGGGCGGCTCATTGCCGCTGCGCGGGCGCATCGAAGCCTTCCTCGCCAAGCGTGAAACGTCCATCGCGCGCCATGCCGACGCCCCGTTTCTGCAACGCCTCGGCTATTACGACGTTGCCATTTGCGCAGTGAATCGGGCCAGCGGTTGATGTGTGGTGGAGTGGGCGTCGGGCCAGCGCCGACCCATGGCTGAGCCGACTTCGACTCGCGCTGTCATGGCACCCGTGCTGATGGTCAGCAGCGCCTCGCCGCACACCGCGCGCGTGGTGCGCGGGCTGTGCAACGCCGGTCAGCCGGTGGTGCTGGCCACGCACGGGTCATTGCCCCTGGACTCGCATCCCGCGCTGCTCGAATCAGTCGTCGTCGACCTGTCGGTTCGCCACTGGCGGGCCGCTTCGCAACTGCGCGAGCTGATGCTGCGCTGGTCGCCCAAGGTGGTCCACGCGCAGCAGGCCAACAGCGTGGGCTGGCATGCGGCCCGCGCGGTGCAGGGCAGCGGCGTGCCGCTGGTGTTGACCCTGTGGGGCTCGGACGTGCTGCTGCTGCCGCAGCGCAGCCTGCTGCACCGCTGGATGGTGCGACGCGCGCTGAACGGCGCGCAGGCCTGGACGGCCGATGCGCAGGCGGTGCTGCATGCGGCACGCGGGGTCGCCGGGCCAGCGTCTGCCGGCCTGCTGAAGGAATGGATTCCACTCGGGGTCGACGATTCCTTCATCGCTTCGATCGGCGGCACCGATGTACCACGCGAGCGGCGCATCCTGTCGTGCCGCTTGCACAAGCCGCTGTACCGCATCGACGCTGTGATCCGCGCCTTCGCGCGGCTGCCGGCACGCTGCGATGAATGGATTCTGGAAGTGGCGGGCAGCGGGCCGCAAACCGTCGAACTGAAGGCGCTGGCGCAGCAGTTGAGCGTGGCGCATCGCGTCGAGTTCAGCGGCTTCCTGAGTGCCGATGAGTTGCGCCGCAGCTACCGGCGCGCTGCCGTCTTCGTCAGCGTGCCCGCATCCGACGGCAGCGCGGTCAGCCTGCTCGAAGCGATGGCGGCAGGCTGCGTGCCGGTGGTCTCCGACCTGCCGGCCAACCGGGAGTGGGTGACCGACCGCGTCAACGGTCTGCGGGTGCCCGATGTGGCGCGGCTGGATGTGGCGCTGGCCGAAGCGCTGACCATGTCGATGTCGGCGGCCTGGGCCACCGGGCCGGGTGCCGACAATCGCGCGCTGATCCTGCGCACCGCCTTGTTCAGCCGCAACATCGCCCAATTCCAGGAGCTGTATGAGCGCACCTGCGCCATCACCGACACCCGCTGACGCGCCGCCGCGCATCGTGCACCTCACCACGGTGCACCCGCGCGACGACATTCGCATCTTCCGCAAGGAATGCGTCTCGCTGGCGCAGGCCGGCTTCGACATGGTGCTGATCGTCGGCGACGGGCGCGGCGACGAGGTGACGCAGGGCGTG
>JANNEI010000163.1:0-1867 GCA_031378565.1 Burkholderiales bacterium | reverse complement strand
GAACTCGGCCGCGTCGCGTACTTCAGGCCCGACACCTTGCCGCCGGGCTTCACGCCCGAGCTGATGGTGACGCGCCACTGTGCGCAGCGCGACTACCCCTTCATCTTTACCAACGGCGTGCAGGCCTCGTATGTGGAAGTCGATGTCGACACCGGTTTCGTCAAGCTGCTCAAGCACTGGGCGGTGGAAGACTGCGGACGCGTCATCAACCCAATGCTGGTCGACGAGCAGATTCGCGGTGCCATCGTGCAGGGCATCGGCGGCGCGCTGTACGAGGAATGCCTGTACGACGCCAGCGGCCAGTTGCGCAACGGCAGCATGGCCGACTACCTGGTGCCGATGTCCGGCGAAATGCCCGACATCGTGGTGGCACATGTGCAAACGCCCACCGCCAGCTCGAAGCTCGGTGCCAAAGGGGCCGGTGAGGCCGGCACTGCAGGTGCGCCGGGCGCGGTGATGAACGCGATCAACGATGCCTTGCTGCCGCACGGTGCCGCGGTATTTTCGCAGCCGTTCACGCCTGAGAAGGTGTTGCGGGCGTTGGGGCGGTCAGGGTAGGCGACGACGAGTCGTTCCCACGTCTCGAACGGGGGCCTGCCATGGCCCAGCCGTCGCTCAGTCGCCCGCAGCGCGACGCGCCACGAAGCGCGCCTTGAACCAGCCGTCGAGCATGTTCTTCTCGAAGTGCAGCGGGTCGGAACCCCGCTCACCGGCGAGGCCGTGCGAGTAGTTCATGTCGGCCACCGACTCTTCGCCGCTCAGCAGTGGCTTGCCGCTCGCCTCCAGCGTGTAGCGCAACTTGATTCGCGGCCAGTCGGCCCCGCCGGTCACGACGCGCAAGTCGCGACCCGCCCGGTGCGACGGCCGCACCGTTCCAGCCAGATCAACATCGAGCATCTCGACCTTGAGCGCCTGGTCGGCCGGCAGGTAACGCAGGCCGAGTGCTTGCAGGTGGCGGGCCAGCGCGCGCAGGTCGTCGCCGTCGTCCCAACGCGTGCTGCCGGCATCGGAGAAGCCGGGTGCATTGACGAACGAGACGGTGACCGAGCCGGCGTGCGCGCCGGACGAAGCCGCAGCGGCGATGCATGAGAGGAGGAAGGCACGTGCAACGAGTTTCATGGTGGTCTCCTGGGCCGTTAGAACCGGGCACCACGGCATGCTGCCACGGCGCTCCGACCCCATTGGACGCTTGGCGGGCGCGAGAATTCCCTGATGTTTTCGACCGTCAGACCTTGAGCAGCCCCGCGGCCACCTCGCGTAGCGTGCCCGCATCCCCATTCAGCGGCTCCACCAGCAACGCGTTCCCGAACTCTGCAAAATTGCGCTGCATCGACACCAGATATACCGGGTCGTAATGGTCCAGCAGCAGCTCGCGCACCACGCTCTCGATGTGGCCGGACTTTGCGGCGTCCTGCCAGCCCTTGACCACGTCGTTGCCGCGCAGCGCGCGCAGCGCATCCAGCCGCTCACAGAACGCGGGTACGTCCTGAACAAAAAAATCGTAATCCTGCATCAGCAGGTCGACGCGGGCCTGCACCGGCAGTTCGAGCCGCACGCACGGTGAGGCGCGCATGCGCTCGATCAGGGATTGCGGCACGCGCAGTTCGCCGACCTTCTTGCTTTCGCTTTCGATCCACACCGTGCGCGTCGCGTCGAATTGCCGCAGCGCATTCCACACCCGCGTGTCGAACTGCTTCTGGCTCGGCTGCGGGCTGCCGGGCACCAGGCCGAGCACCGAGCCGCGGTGGTTGGCCAGTGCTTCCAGGTCCAGCACCTGTGCGCCCTGCAAGGCCAGCTCGCTCAGCAATCGGCTCTTGCCCGAGCCCGTCTTGCCGCAGATCACGCGGTAGCTGAAGCGCTGCGGCAG
>JANNEI010000162.1:0-11680 GCA_031378565.1 Burkholderiales bacterium | reverse complement strand
CCAGTTGTTCTTCATGTACGCGACGATGCTGATCGCGGTGCCCACCGGCGTGAAGATCTTCAACTGGATCGCCACCATGTGGCGCGGCTCGATGACCTTCGAGACGCCGATGCTGTTCGCGGTCGGCTTCATCTTCGTGTTCACGATGGGCGGCTTCACCGGCCTGATCCTGGCGCTGGCACCGGTCGACATCCAGTTGCAGGACACGTATTACGTGGTCGCGCACTTCCACTACGTGCTGGTGGCGGGCTCGCTGTATGCGATGTTCGCCGGTGCCTACTACTGGCTGCCGAAGTGGACCGGCGTGATGTACAAGGAGTCGCGCGGCAAGTGGCACTTCTGGCTGTCGCTGGTGTTCTTCAACCTGACCTTCTTCCCGATGCACTTCCTCGGCCTGGCCGGCATGCCGCGCCGCTACGCCGACTACCCGATGCAGTTCACCGACTTCAACATGGTGGCCTCCGTCGGCGCGCTCGGCTTCGGTCTGGCCCAGGTTTATTTCATTCTCTTCGTCGTGCTGCCTTGCATGCGTGGCAAGGGTGAGGTGGCATCGCAGTCGCCGTGGGAAGGTGCTGAAGGCCTGGAGTGGGAAGTGCCTTCACCGGCCCCGTTCCACACCTTCGAGACCCCTCCGAAGCTGAACGCCAGCGCCACCAAGATCCTGGTGTGAGCCTGGGCAACGCATCGTCATGACGCCCGAACAAAAGAAACAAAACCTGCGCCTGGCGCTGATCCTCGGGTCGGTCGCCGTGGTGTTCTTCGTCGGCTTCTTCGCCAAGATGGCGCTGTTCGGGTTCTGACGCATGTCTGAGCGACCTGCGCCGTCGCGCGACACCACCCTCTTGCGAAGCGACAACCTTCGCATGGTGGGCAAGTTGCTCGTCATCACCGCGTTGATGTTCGCCTTCGGCTACGCGCTGGTGCCGGTCTACCGCGCGATCTGCTCGGCGCTGGGCATCAACGTGCTGTCGGTGTCCGAGCGGCTCTCGGCAGGTTCGCCCGGCAAGGCAGCGGGCAACACCCAGGTCGACACCACCCGCACCATCACCGTCGAGTTCGATGCGAACGCACGTGGCGTGTGGGACTTCAAGCCGGCGCAGCGCAGCGTGCAGGTTCATCCCGGGCAGATGGCCACCGTGATGTACGAGTTCAAGAACATCCAGAACCGGACCATGGCGGCACAGGCCATTCCGAGCTACGCGCCGATGCAGGCAATGGCGCACTTCAACAAGGTCGAGTGCTTCTGCTTCAACGAATACACGATGAAGGCAGGTGAAACAAGGCAGTGGCCGGTGGTGTTCTACATCGACCCCAAGCTGCCGAAAGACGTGACCACCATCACCTTGTCGTACACATTCTTCGAGGTCGGCGGCAAGGTGCCTGCCGCACCGCAGGCGCTGTCGAGCCTGCCGGGGCAGCGGTCATGAGCGAGCCGCCGTCCGACCTCAAATCGGCGGTCCGGCGCAAGGGTTCGTTCTTGCAGACCATGCAAGCCGTCGCATGGTCGTTCTTTGGTGTTCGCAGGTCGTCGGACTACGAGAAAGACATCAGCCAGCTGAACCCGGTGCACCTGGTCATTGCTGGCGTGCTGGGTGCGGGGTTGTTCATCAGCGGCGTGCTGTTGCTGGTGAACTGGGTGCTGGCCAGCGGGGTGGCGACCTAGCCGAGAGGTGGTTGTGGGAGCAGCGCCGCTGCGAGTTGGATGGCGCAGCTGGTGATTTCGGAAAATGCTTGGTGATTCAGGAGAAAACATGTCGGCAGCGACCACTCAAGGGCAAGCGCCCTACTACTTCGTTCCCGCGCCTTCGCGGTTTCCGGCGATGGCCGCGTTGGGCTTGTTCTTCGTCATCCTCGGTGCCGGGCAATGGATCAACGGGCACGGCTGGGGTGCCTATTCGCTGATGTTCGGCCTGGCCTTGTGGGCCTTCACGCTTCAACAGTGGTTCCGGGTGGCCATCAGCGAAAGCGAAAGCGGGTTGTACAGCGATCGCATCGACGTGTCGTTTCGCTGGAGCATGAGCTGGTTCATCTTTTCGGAAGTGATGTTCTTCGGTGCCTTCTTCGGGGCCCTCTACTGGACGCGCCTGCACGCCGTGCCCAACCTGGGCAGCCTCGACAACGCCGTGCTGTGGCCCGATTTCAAGGCCATCTGGCCGAGTGCACAGGCCGGCATCACCGCGTCGCCCGCGGGCGTGGTCGATCCGTTCACCACGATGGGCCCGTGGCCGTTGCCGACCATCAACACGGCGCTGCTGCTGTCGTCCGGGGTCACGCTGACGATTGCGCACCATGCCCTGCTGGCCGGGCATCGCGCCAAGACCATCGCGTTCATGTGGATCACCGTGCTGCTGGGGGCCACCTTCCTGGGCGTGCAGGCCTACGAATACAGCCACGCGTACAGCGAACTGAATCTGAAGCTCAGCTCGGGCGTCTATGGCTCCACCTTTTTCATGCTCACCGGGTTCCACGGCTTCCATGTCTTCGTGGGCATGTTGATGTTGCTGTTCATCACCATCCGCATCATGAAGGGCCACTTCACGCCGCAGCGACACTTCGGCTTCGAAGGAGCGGCCTGGTACTGGCACTTCGTGGACGTGGTGTGGCTGGGCCTGTACATCGTGGTGTACTGGCTCTGATTCAAGCCGGCCTGAAAAACGCCGCTCTACGCGGCGTTTTTTTGCTTTTCAGCGGCCCAGCGGCAGACCGGTCGGGCGAATCCACCCCAGCTGGTAGCTGACCAGGATGCACAGGAACAGGGCCACCGAAATGCCAACGCGCAGCGCCAGCGCACGCATCATCGCGTTGGTTTTCGGCTTGCCGTCGCGGCCATCGCGAATCATCGAGATGCCCGCGAAGATGAGTGCGCCGACAATCGCCAACAGCGCCAGGATGATGAGGTACTTCATGGGGTTCGATTATCGGCTCACGCTGCGAACGTGCCCGCATCGCGGCGGGTGCGGGTGAGCATGATGGCGCTGCCTGAACCACGTCGGGGCGGCTCGCTGGCGATTCTGCTGGCGGCGCTCGCAGGCGTTGCCGTCACCGCCGCGTTGGGGGTCTGGCAACTGAACCGCGCAGCGCAAAAGCTGTCACTGCAGCAGACGCTGGAAGACCGCACGGCCCTGCCCGAGTTGCCCGCCGCGGCGCTGGCCGGCACGCCCGCCGACGCGGCTGCGCAGCACTATCGGCGCATCCATTTGCGCGGCCAATGGATCACGCAGGCCACGGTGTTTCTGGACAACCGGCAGATGAATGGCCGACCTGGATTTGTCGTGGTCACGCCGCTCAGACTGGCGGGTTCTGGCGAAGCGGTGCTGGTGCAGCGAGGCTGGTCGCCTCGCGATTTCACCGACCGCGCCCACGTGCCCGACGTGCCATCGCCGCCCGGTGAGGTCGAGGTGGTCGGCCACATCGCCCCGCCTCCGGCGCGGTTGTACGAGTTTGCCGGTTCGGCGTCGGGTCCGATCCGGCAAAATCTGGACCTGTCGGCGTTCTCGCGCGAAGTCGGCGTGGCGCTCAAGCCGCTGTCCGTGCTCCAGGACGGGACCGTGGCGGACGGCTTGCTCCGCCAGTGGCCGCGCCCCGCGGTCGATGTTCACAAGCACCACGGCTATGCCTTTCAATGGTTTGCCCTGTGTGCGCTGATGGCAGGTTTGTATGTCTGGTTCCAACTCGTCCGCCCCCGGCTCCGGCAGCGTGCCTGACCCGGTCAGCTTCACCGTGCACTCGCCGCCGAACCCGGCGCTGGCCGGTGACCTGCGCCGCACGGCCAGCGGCCGCCTCAAGATGCTGGCGGTGCTGGCGGTGTGCGCCGCGCCGGTGATCGCGTCGTACTTCACCTACTTCGTGATACGGCCCGACGGCCGCAGCAACTACAGCGACCTCATTTCGCCGACGCGTGAGTTGCCTGCGGGCCTGCCGTTGAAAAACCTGGCCGGGGCAGCGATTCCTGCGGCGAGTCTGCGCGGCCAGTGGTTGCTGGTGGTGGTGGCCAATGCGGCCTGCAATGCCGGCTGCGAAAAGCACCTTTACCTGCAACGGCAACTGCGCGAGACGCTGGGCCGCGAGAAAGACCGCGTCGACAAGCTCTGGCTCATCACCGACGACGGCACGCCCCGGCCCGAAGTGCTGCAAGCCATCTCGCCCGTCGGCGCACCCAACGCGGCAGCCACCGTGCTGCGCGTGCCACGCGAGGCGCTGGCGGACTGGCTGATGCCGGCCGCCGGCCGGACGCTCGATGCGCACCTCTACCTCGTCGACCCGATGGGGCAGTGGATGATGCGCACCCCGGCCGACCCGGAGCCGGCCAAGCTCAAGCGCGACCTCGAAAAGCTGCTGCGGGCATCGGCGTCATGGGACCTGCCGGGGCGCTGACGGCAGGCATCGGTGATGGACGCGCAGCCCCTCTACGATTTCGCCCCACTGGCCCGAATGGCCTTGCTGGGCGCGGTGCTGGCCATCGGCCCTCTGGCCTGGGTGTGGCTGCGCCATCGCGGCGCTGCGACCGGGTCGCGGCTGCGTGCCTTGACGCTGATCACGCTGTTCCTGACCTTCGACCTGGTGCTGTTCGGCGCATTCACCCGCCTCACCGACTCGGGCCTGGGTTGCCCTGACTGGCCGGGTTGCTACGGCCACGCCAGCCCGCTGGGTGCCGGTGCTGCCATCGCCTCGGCCCAGTCGGCGATGCCGAGCGGGCCGGTGACCCACGGCAAGGCGTGGATCGAGATGCTGCACCGCTACCTCGCGACTGGCGTGGGGGTGTTGATCACCGTGCTGGCCGTTGCAAGCTGGGTGGAGGCCCGCAAACAGCGCCCCGTGGCGGCTGTTGCACCATCCCCCTGGTGGGCCACGTTGACGCTGGCCTGGGTCTGCCTGCAAGGTGCTTTCGGTGCCTGGACGGTGACGATGAAGCTCTACCCCGCCATCGTCACGACTCACCTGTTGGGCGGCATGGGTTTGCTGGTGCTGCTGGCCGTTCAAAGCCAGGGGCACAGACGTGCGCCATTGCGGCTGTCTCGCGGCCTGCGCGCCGGCACGCTGGCGGTGTTCGTGCTCAGCGTGCTGCAGATCGCGCTCGGGGGCTGGGTCAGCACCAACTATGCGGTGTTGGCCTGCAGCGATTTTCCAACCTGCCAGGGCAGTTGGTGGCCGAGCATGGACTTCGAGAACGGCTTCACCGTGCTGCGCGCACTCGGTGCCGGCAAGGAAGGAGGCCATCTGCCGTTTGCGGCGCTCACCGCGATCCACATGGCCCACCGCGTCGGTGCCGGGCTGGTGTTTGCCGCCATGGCCTTGCTGGTGTGGCGGTTGCACGCCGATGGCGGCAGTGACACGCGCCGCTGGGCTTGGGCCATCACGGCGGTGGCCGGGTGGCAATTCGCCAGCGGCTTGAGCAATGTCGTGCTGGGCTGGCCCCTGGTGGCAGCGCTGGCGCACACCGGCGGCGCCGCTGCACTCATCACGCTGTTGGCCGTGATGCTGGCCCGGGCGCAACAGGCCGGGCAGCGCCCCCAAGCCAGTCGGTCGCCGAGCCGGCAGTCCGCACCGTTGCTGTCCTGAGCGGGCTCCGTAGAATCCTTCGTTGGCCTCCCATGTCTGAAACCCTCGCCACCCCGGTCCCGGCCCTGTCCCACGCTTCGCGGGTGCGGCAGTTCTATGTGCTGACCAAGCCGCGCGTCGTGCAGCTGATCGTCTTTTGTGCCGTCATCGGCATGCTGCTCGCGGTGCCCGGCTTGCCCGACTGGAAGCTCGCCCTCGCCGCCACGGCCGGCATCTGGCTTGTGGCAGCAGCAGCCGCCGCGTTCAACTGCGTGGTCGAGCAGCGCATCGACGCCAAGATGGCCCGCACCGCGTGGCGGCCGACCGCCAAGGGCGAACTGACCAACGTGCAGACACTGGGCTTCTCGGCCGCGCTGTGCGCCGCTGGCAGCGTGCTGCTTTACGTCTTCGTCAACCCGCTGACCTTGTGGCTCACCTTGGCCACCTTCGTCGGCTACGCCGTGATCTACACGGTGTTGCTGAAGCCCGCCACACCGCAGAACATCGTGATCGGCGGCGCGTCCGGGGCCATGCCGCCGGTGCTGGGCTGGGCGGCAATCCGGGGCTAGGTGGGACCTGAGGCGATGATCCTGTGCCTCATCATCTTCCTGTGGACGCCGCCGCATTTCTGGGCGCTGGCGCTGTACCGGGAAGAGGACTACCGCCGCTCCGGCCTGCCGATGCTCCCAGTAACGCACGGGTCGGAGTTCACGCGGCTGCATGTGTTCCTGTACACGCTGGTGCTGTTCGCAGCCACGCTGCTGCCGTTCATTTCGGGCATGAGCGGCGTCATCTACCTCGTGTGCGCGATCGCGCTCGGGGCAGGCTTCACCGGTTACGCCTGGAAGCTGTGGCGCAACTATTCCGACGCGCTGGCGCGCAAGACGTTTCGCTTTTCAATCTGGCACTTGATGCTGCTGTTCGCCGCGCTGCTGGTGGACCATTACCTGAGCCCTTTCCTGTGAACGCACGTCGATCCATGCTGCTGGGTGCGCTGGGTGCGCTGGGTACGCTCGGTACGGCGGCCCTGCTGGCCGGCTGCGACAGGCTGGGCCTGACGACGGCTGCCAACGCACCCTCGTTTCGCGGTGTCGACATCACCGGTGCCGAATACGCGCGCAGCCTGTCGCTGCCCGACCAGAACGGCCAGCCGCGCACGCTGGCCGATTTCAAAGGCAAGGTGACCGTGATCTTCTTCGGCTACACCCAGTGCCCCGACGTCTGCCCCACCACGATGGCCGAGCTGGCGCAGGTCAAGAAGGCGCTGGGCAAGGATGGCGACCGGGTGCAGGGCGTGTTCGTGACGGTCGACCCGGAACGCGACACGCCCGCGATCCTGAAGGCCTACATGATGGGATTCGACCCGAGCTTCGTCGCGCTGCGCGGCACGCCGGAACAAACCTCCGCGGCGGCCAAGGAGTTCAAGGTGTTCTTCGCCAAGGTGCCGGGCCGCACCGAAGGTGCTTACACCGTGGACCACACCGCCGGCTCCTACATCTTCGATCCGCAAGGGCGCGTGCGCCTGTTCGTACGCTACGGCAGCGATGCCGAGTCGCTGACCGCCGACCTGAAAGCCCTCTTGGCGAACGTGTAGAACAGCAAACGAAAACGGCCCCGAAGGGCCGTTTAGATTTCGGCGAAGCCGCGGTGCTCGAAGCTTCAATATTCGAAGCGGCCGTTGATTCAGTTCAAGGCTTTTCGCATCTTCTTCATCGCTGCCACCTCGATCTGCCGGATTCGCTCGGCGCTGACGCCGTATTCGGCCGCCAGCTGGTGCAGCGTCATGCCGCCCGAACTGTCGTCGTTCACCTTCAACCAGCGCTCTTCGACGATGCGGCGGCTGCGCGGGTCGAGTGCCTCCAGCGCCAGGCTGATGCCGTCGCTGGCCAGCCAGTCGCGGCGCTGGGCCTCCAGCACTTGCGTGGGCTCGCTCGCATCGTCGGCCAGGTAGGCGATCGGCGCGTAGCTTTCTTCGCTGTCGTCGGTCAGCGGCTCCAGGGCCACGTCACCGCCCGACAGGCGCGTTTCCATTTCCAGCACTTCCTCACGCTTCACGTTCAGGCGTTGCGCGATCGTGTCGACCTCGCCTTGCGTCAGCGTGGCGCGGTGCGTGTCGGCATCCAGCGAATCGCTTTTCAGGTTTTGCTTCATCGAGCGCAGGTTGAAGAACAGCTTGCGCTGTGCCTTGGTGGTGGCCACCTTCACCATGCGCCAGTTCTTCAGGATGTACTCGTGAATCTCGGCCTTGATCCAGTGCATGGCGTAGCTGACCAGACGCACGCCCTGATTGGGGTCGAAACGCTTGACCGCCTTCATCAAGCCGACGTTGCCTTCCTGGATCAGGTCGCCGTGTGGCAAGCCGTAGCCGAGGTACTGGCGAGAGATCGACACCACCAGCCGCAGGTGCGACAGCACCAGGTGGCCGGCGGACTTGACGTCGCCGCTTTCCTGAAGCTGGCGCGCGAAGCGCACTTCTTCCTCCTGCGTCAGCAGCGGAATTCGGTTGGCGGCAGAAATGTAGGCATCGAGGTTCCCGAGCGAAGGCACCATGGCCCACGGGTCGCGAACGGTCAAAGCGGATGCAGAAATCATGTTCATGGAAGCAGTGGACACGCTGAACCTCCCTTTCGTTCCCAAGATGTTAGCACTCTCGTATGGAGAGTGCTTAAGCGCAGCCAATTCCTGATGACAAGTCAGTGTTCACTGCTGACGGAACTGATGCCGGCAGGGAAGTTTTAGGCTAGCGAGGTTTCATCGGTCGGGTCCGGGCCACCTTCTGCAGCAGCTCGATCAGCAGCGCGCGCTCGGCCTCTGAAAGCACCTTGACGGCCTCGTGTTCCATGGTGGCGGCGATCTTTTCGGCCTTCTGCACCAGCAGCCTGCCTGCCGGGGTGAGGTGAATCAGCTGGGCGCGGCGGTCTTCGGTGCTGCGCACGCGCTCCACCCAGCCCCGTTCGACCATGCGGTCGAGCGTGATGGCCATGTTCGGGGCCGACACCTCCAGCGCCTGGCCGAGCTGCTTCTGATTGACCCGTTCGTTCGCGGCCACCAGCACCAGGATCGAGAACTCGACCGCCTTGAGTTTCAGCGGGCCGAGGTGCCGGGTGAAGGTCTTCTTGAGTTCCACCGAGGCGCGCGTTGCCGCATAGCCGACCAGATGGGTCAGGCGAGACTGGTCGAGCCCGGGGCGCGCCGATTGATCTACCTCGTCCGGCACGGTGGCGCACCGCGCGGCACTCACGCGGCGGGCTTCCGGGCCGCCCCGAGATAGGTGTCGATCACACGCGGGTCCCTGGCCAACTCGGAGGCCGGGCCTTCCAGCGCGATCTCGCCCATCTCCAGCACGTAGCCGTAGTCGGCCACTTCCAGCGCAGCGCGCGCGTTCTGTTCCACCAGCAGAATCGTCACGCCAGTGGCGCGCAGGCCGTCGATGGTCCTGAAGATGTCGCGAACCACCAGCGGTGCCAGGCCCAGGCTGGGCTCGTCCAGCATCAGCAGCGACGGCTTGCTCATCAGCGCGCGGCCCACCGCCAGCATCTGCCGCTCGCCACCCGACAAGGTTCCGGCCAGTTGGGCGCGGCGCTCTTTCAGACGCGGGAACAGCGCGAACACATGCTCCAGCGCTTCGGCGCTGTTCCTGTTGCCCAGGCGGACTTGCCGATACGCCCCCAGCAGCAGGTTGTCCTCGACCGGCATGGTGCTGAACAGGGCGCGCGTTTCAGGCACCAGCGCCATGCCCTGCATCACGCGGTCTTCGAGCGTCTGGAAGGCCAGCGACCGGCCGCTGTAGGCGATGTTTCCGCGTGAGGGCAGCACCCCCATCAGCGTGTTCAGCAGGGTCGATTTGCCTGCGCCGTTGGGGCCGATCACCGTGATCACGCTGCCGGTGGCCGCCTTCAGGTTCAGGCCGTGCAGCACCTCGGCGCGACCGTAGCCGGCGTGCAGGTCGGTGACTTGGAGCAAATCGGGTGCGCAGGTTTTCATCTAGTGTTCGGTTCCCAGGTACGCGGCCCGCACCGCCGGGCTGGCCTGCACCTCGGCCGGCGTGCCTTCGATCAGCTTGGTGCCGAACTCCATCACCACGATGCGGTCGGTGATGTCCATCACCAGGTCCATGTCGTGTTCGACCAGCAGGATGCTCAGACCTTCGCTGCGCAACTGGCGCAGCACATCCATCAGCGAGCGCTTTTCCTGGTGGCGCAGGCCGGCGGCGGGTTCGTCGAGCAGCAACAGCGCCGGGTCGGCGCACAGCGCCCGGGCGATTTCCATCAGGCGCTGCGGGCCGAGCGCCAGGTTGCCAGCCAGTTCATGCATGCGGTCGCCCATGCCGATGCGCACCAGTTGCCGCTCGGCCTCGCGCAGCAGGCGGCGCTCCTCGGTTCGATCCATCCGCAGCATTGCCGCGGCGACGCCCTGGCTGCCGCGCAGGTGGCCGCCCAGCGCCACGTTTTCGAGCACCGTCATGCCGGCGATCATCTTCACGTGCTGGAAGGTGCGCGACACGCCGCGCCGGGCGATCTCGCGCGAGGCCAGGCCTTCGATCCGCTGGCCGAGAAACTGCACTTCGCCGCGGGTGGCGGGCAACACGCCCGTCACCAGGTTGAAGGTGGTGGATTTGCCCGCACCGTTGGGCCCGATGAGGCCGAGGATTTCACCGGCGCGCACCTGGAAACTCACGTCGTTGACCGCCACCAGGCCGCCGAATTCCTTGCGCACCGCGCGCACGTCCAGCACCACCTCGCCGTGCGGAGGGCGAGGGCGCTCTGGCAGGGCGGCGGCTTCGCGCCAGTCGACCTTGCGCTGCACCTGTGGCAGCCGCGCTTCGATGAAGGCCCACAGCCCGTCGCGGGCGTACTGCAACACCAGCACCAGCAGCACGCCGAAGACGATGATTTCGTAGTTGCCGCTGGTGCCCAGCAGCTTGGGCAACAGCACCTGCAACTGGTCTTCCAGGATTTTCACCACGCCGGCCCCCATCAGCGCACCCCACACGTGGCCGACGCCGCCGATGACCGCCATGAACAGGTATTCGATGCCCATCTTCAAACCGAACGGCGAGGGGTTCACCGTGCGCTGGAAATGCGCGAACAGCCAGCCCGACACACTGGCCAGCAGCGCCGCCAGCACGAAGGCGGTGACCTTGATGCGGAAGGTGTCGACGCCCATCGCCTCGGCCATCGTGGTGCCGCCCTTGACGGCGCGCAGCGCGCGGCCGGTGCGCGAGTCGAGCAGATGGGTGACGGCCAGCGCGGCCAGCACCACCAGCGTCCACAGCAGGTAGAGAAAGCTGCGGCCGGTGTTCAGTTCGATGCTGAAGAACCGGATCGCCGGCACCCCGAGCAGGCCGTCGTATTTGCCCAGCGCGTCGATGTTGCCCAGCAAGTAGTACAGGCTGAGGCCCCAGGCGATGGTGGCCAGCGGCAGGTAGTGGCCCGACATGCGCAGCGTGATCCAGCCCAGCACCAGCGCGACCGCGCCGGTGAAGGCCAGCCCGGCCCACACCGTGAGCCAGGGAGACACGCCGTGCGTCAGCGTCAGGTAGGCCGCGGTGTACGCACCCAGGCCGACAAACGCGGCCTGCCCGAACGAGGTGAGGCCGGCCACGCCGGTGAGCAGCACCAGCCCGATGACGACCAGGGTGTACAGGCCGATGTAGTTCGCCTGCGTGATCCAGAACTCGGGCACCGGCAACTGCTGCAGCAGTGCGAGAAGCACGATGAAAGCGAATAGGAAGCGAGTGCGCCTCATGGCAAGCGCCGAAGTGGCGTCATCAAGCAACGCCCGAGGCACGGGTTTCCCGGGCCAATGGGTGGCGCCCCTTGGGGGCAGGAGCGAAGCGACTGGGGGGCCAACATCACTCTTCCTCGTCATGTTGGCCGTGCTGGAACGACCTCCACAGCAGCACCGGAATGATCAGCGTGAAGACGATCACTTCCTTGAAGGCGCTGGCCCAGAACGAGCCGAAGCTCTCCAACAGGCCGACGAAGATCGCGCCGAGTGCCGCCGCCGGGTAGCTGGCCAGGCCGCCGAAGATGGCCGCCACGAAACCTTTCAGGCCGATCAGGAAACCCGAGTCGTAGAACATCGTGGTGGTGGGGCCGATCAACAGGCCCGACAGCGCACCGATGAAGGCAGCCAGCCC
>JANNEI010000156.1:0-2199 GCA_031378565.1 Burkholderiales bacterium | reverse complement strand
TCTGCAGCAGGCGCGGGCAGCGGGCTTCAAGCTGGCCATCTGTACCGCCTCGACCCCGAAGAACATGCAGCTTGCGTTCGACAAGTTCGGGCTCGACACCTGGGTCGACACCATCACCTCGCCGGCCGACGGGCTGCGCGGCAAGCCGCACCCCGACATCTTTCTGGAAGCCGGGCGGCGTCTGGGCATTGCGCCCGAGCACTGCGTGGTGTTCGAAGACGCGCCGCTGGGCATCGAGGCTGCACGCCGCGCCGGCATGCCAGCGGTGGCACTGACGAGCACCCTGCCCGCAGCCGCCTTTGCTGGTTTCGAGAACCTGCTCGCGGTGGTGGCCGACTTCGAGGGCCTGCCGAGGCCCGATATACTCGTGTCACCCATCACCGAAGGCGTGACACCATGAAAACCATCAACGTGCGCGAGCTGCGGGCCTTGATTCCTGCGCTGAAGGAAGAGTTGGCGCTGGAACATGAGTTGCTGCTGGTCAGCAACGGCGAACCGATCGCCAGAATCGTTCCTGTGTCAACCCAGAACGCGGTGCGACCGCGTCTGCAATCGTTGAAGGCATTTCGCGACACCATGCCGATGGCAAAGACACCGATCGAGGTGCTGATTCGCGAAGAACGCGATCGGCGATGAGCCTGGTTTACGTGGACACCAGCGTGCTAGCGAAACGCTACGTTCGAAGCGAGGGCTCGGACGCCGTCGATGATTTTTTCGATCACGCCGAGCACCGTTTCGCACTGAGCGAACTCTGCCTGGTCGAGATGGAGTCGGTACTGGCGCGCCACGCGCGCGAGTCCCGGGGCGGTGCGCAGAAGCTGCCGCTGATGCGCCTGCGATTCGACGCTGACCTGCGCCTGGGCTTCTTCGAGATTCACCCGCTCACGTCCGGCGTGATCCTCAAGGCCAGGCAATTGGTGGCCGACGGCGGCGCACCACTGGCAACCCTCGACGCCTTGCATCTGGGCACGGCCATCGACATCGCCGCCGATGCGGTGGCCACCGACGACCGTCAACTCCTGCGCGCCACCAAGGCCCAGGGGCTCGACGCCATCTCATTCATTCAGCGTCCGCAGAACAAATGAACCGCACCGACATCGCCCCCCTCATCCGCCGCGAAGACTACGCGCCGCCGGCGTTCTGGATTCGCAGCGTCGACCTCAGCTTCGACCTCGATCCGGGCAAGACCCTGGTCATCAACCGCATGCAGATCGAGCGCAATCTCGACCTGCCGGCGCAGCCGCTGCGCCTGCACGGTGAAGAGCTGAACCTGTTGCGCGTGCAGGCCAACGGCGAGAGCGTTTCGTTCCGCCACGAAGACGGCATGCTGGTGATCGACAGCCTGCAGAACATGCCGCCAGGCCCGTTCACGCTGGAAATCCGCAACACCTGCGCGCCCGACAAGAACACCCACCTGTCGGGCCTGTACACGTCCAGCGGCGGCTTCTTCACGCAGTGCGAGGCCGAAGGCTTTCGGCGCATCACCTACTTCCTGGACCGGCCCGACGTGATGGCCGTCTACAGCGTCACGCTGCGCGCGCTGAAATCGGCCTACCCGGTGTTGCTGAGCAATGGCAACCTGGTCGAGCAAGGCGACCTGTCGGATGCCCCCTCGGGCGGTGGCGGCAAGCGTCACTTTGCCAAATGGCACGATCCGTTCCCGAAACCCAGCTACCTGTTCGCGCTGGTGGCGGCCGACCTGGTGGCGCGCGAGCAGCACATTCGCACGCGCGCCGGCAAGGACCACCTGTTGCAGGTGTACGTGCGCCGGGGTGACCTCGACAAGACCGAGCACGCGATGAACTCGCTGATCGCCAGCGTGGTGTGGGACGAGGCGCGCTTCAAGCTGCCGCTGGACCTGGAGCGCTTCATGATCGTCGCGGTGGGCGACTTCAACATGGGCGCGATGGAAAACAAGGGGTTGAACATCTTCAACACCAAGTTCGTGCTGGCCAACCCGGCCACCGCCACCGACGCCGACTACGCCGGCATCGAGAGCGTGGTCGGCCACGAATACTTCCACAACTGGACCGGCAACCGCATCACCTGCCGCGACTGGTTCCAGCTCAGCCTGAAGGAAGGCCTGACGGTTTTCCGGGATCAGGAATTCAGCATGGACATGGCGGGCAGCGCCACCGCCCGTGCCGTCAAGCGGATCGAGGACGTGCGCCAGTTGCGCCAGCTCCAGTTCCCCGAAGA
>JANNEI010000155.1:0-2990 GCA_031378565.1 Burkholderiales bacterium | reverse complement strand
CCGTGGCCACCGGCTACCCGCGCGAAAAAATGTACGGCGTGTGGTGGGCCGGTGCCGAGCCCGACGTGAAGGACGTGGGGGACAGCGCCAAGGGCTACAACGCTTTGGCGCTGCAACACGGCGCAGAACCCAGCGCCAAGGTGACGAAAGACATCCTGACCCTGGTGCACGGCAAGGGCCAGGGCACCGGCCCGAAAGAAGTAGTCGGACAGGTGCTGTACATGCGTGGCCTGTCGGCGGCGATGCTGGCCGTCGAAGGCGTGCGGCGCGCACAAGAGCGTTTCGGCAAGGGCAAGGTCATGAGCGGCGAGCAGGCCCGCTGGGGCTACGAGAACCTGACGCTGGACCAGAAGAAGCTCGACGCACTCGGCTTCGCCGGCGTGATGCGGCCCGTCAGCACCTCGTGCGTCGACCACATGGGTTCGGCCTGGGCGCGCGTGCACACCTGGGACGGCGCGAAGTGGAACTTCACCTCCGACTGGCTGCAGGCCGACGACCAGATCATCAAACCGATGGTGAAGGCGGCGGCGGAGAAGTACGCGGGCGAGAAGAAGTTGACACGACGTACCCCTGAGGATTGCCAGAGCTAGTAGCCGCTGGGGGCACTTCTCCGCCGCTGGCGGCAGGGATTCGCTCCTTCCCCTTCCCCTTCCTCCGAGAGGAAGGGGTCATTGGCACCCCTGCCCCTCCCCGAGGGGTGGGCTCCTTTGGAGCCCTCATTCAAGCGCCGGGTACGGCGTTTGAATGAGTGAAAGGTTGTTATGAGTGCATCGGCGAATATTCTTCTGAACGTCAACGGGATCGAGGTCATCTACAACCACGTGATCCTGGTGTTGAAGGGCGTGTCGCTGCAGGTGCCGCAGGGCAAGGTGGTGGCGCTGCTCGGGGGCAACGGGGCGGGCAAGACGACGACGCTGCGGGCCGTCAGCAACCTGCTGCGCGGCGAGCGCGGCGAGGTCACCAAGGGCTCGGTGGAACTGCGCGGCGAACGCATCGAGAACCTGTCGACCTCCGACATGGTGAATCGCGGCGTGATCCAGGTGATGGAGGGTCGCCACTGTTTCGGCCACCTGACCATCGAAGAAAACCTGCTGACCGGTGCCTACACGCGCAAGGACGGCAAGGCGGCGGTCGCGGCCACGCTGGACAAGGTCTACAACTACTTTCCGCGCCTGAAAGAGCGGCGCACCTCGCAGGCCGCCTACACCTCGGGCGGCGAGCAGCAGATGTGCGCCATCGGCCGCGCGCTGATGGCCAACCCGAGCATGGTGCTGCTCGACGAACCGTCGATGGGCCTGGCGCCTCAGATCGTCGAAGAGGTGTTCGAGATCGTGAAAGACCTGAACCAGCGCGAGAAGGTCACCTTTCTGCTGGCCGAGCAGAACACCAACATGGCGCTGCGCTATTCCGACTACGGCTACATCCTGGAGAACGGCCGCATCGTGATGGACGGCGAAGCGGCGGCCCTGCGCGAGAACGAGGACGTGAAGGAGTTCTACCTCGGGATGGGGGGTGGCGACCGCAAAAGCTTCAAGGACGTGAAGAGCTACAAGCGCCGCAAACGCTGGCTCGCCTGAGCCTTCGTTTTTCAGGAGAGATCACCCCATGGCCCACGCTGACGCCAAGGCGCTCGAACCGCTGTTGCCGCTGTTGCGCCAACTGCGCGAGATCAAGGGACTGAAGGAAATGAAGCCCGGCATCTTCTACATGCGCGGCGCGGCCTTCCTGCACTTTCACGACGAGCAGGGCGTGCTGGTGGCCGACCTGAAGCGCGCCAGCGGCAGCGGCTTCGACCGCTACCCGCTCGCCACACCACAAGGCCAGCGCAAGTTGGTGGACGATGCCAAACGCAACGCCAGCCGCGCCGGCCGCGGCGATGACGACTGACAACCCGAGCCGACGCACCCAATGAACACCCACCACGACGCGCTGGAAACTCGCGACGCCGCGCTGCGCGAAGCACAGCTGATGGCCGCCCTGCCAGCGTTGCTGGCGAACGCCGTGCAGCATGCCAGCGCCTTCACCGAACTGCTGCGTGGCGTGGACACGCAAGCCGTCACCTCGCGGCAGGCACTGGCAGCGCTGCCGGTGACGCGCAAGCACGAGTTGCTGCTGCGCCAGCAAACGCAGCGCGCCCGCGATGCGGTTGGAGATTCGCAGCGGGCCGGCGACGTGTTCGGCGGCTTCTCCACCATCGGCTGGAGCGCGATGCCCGCATCGCGCCGCGCGCTGCGCGTGTTCTCGTCGCCCGGCCCGATCTACGAACCCGAGGGCGCGGCACCCGATTACTGGCGCATGGCACGGGCTCTTTTCGCCGCCGGTTTTCGTGCCGGCGATCTGGCGCACAACTGCTTCAGCTACCACTTCACACCGGCCGGCGCGATGATGGAATCGGGCGCACATGCAGTCGGCTGCACCGTGTTCCCGGGCGGCATCGGCCAGACCGAGCAGCAGGTTCAGGCGATCGCCGAGTTGAAGCCGGCGGGCTACATCGGCACGCCGAGCTTCCTGAAACTCATCATCGAGAAGGCCGCGGAGATGGGCGTGGCGCTGCCGTCGCTGACCAAGGCATCGGTCGGCGGTGAGGCGTTTCCCCCGATGCTGCGCGACTGGCTGCGCGAGCGGGGTGTCGAGGCGTACCAGAGCTACGGCACGGCCGACCTGGGGCTGGTGGCCTACGAAACGTCGGCACGCGAAGGCATGGTGCTCGATGAAGGCGTGATCGTCGAAATCGTGCGACCCGGCACCGGTGACCCTGTGCCCGACGGCGAGGTCGGCGAACTGGTCGTCACCACGCTGAACCCCGCCTACCCGTTGATCCGCTTCGGCACCGGCGACCTGTCTGCGGTGCTGGCAGGCCCCTGCCCGACCGGCCGCACCAACACCCGCATCAAGGGCTGGATGGGCCGTGCCGACCAGACCGCCAAGGTGCGCGGCATGTTCGTGCACCCCGGCCAGGTGGCCGAGATCGCGCGGCGCTTCCCCGAAGT
>JANNEI010000136.1:0-1769 GCA_031378565.1 Burkholderiales bacterium | reverse complement strand
GTCTTCGCCACCCATTCGCGCACCGAAATCTTCAGCCTGCCGCCGCCGCTGTTCTTCGGCGACGACTTCCTCAACAACCTGAAAATCCTCACCGAGCGCATCCCGTTCTGGCGCAACCTGGGCTGGAGCCTTTACGTGGCCATCGGCTCCACCGTGCTCACGCTGCTGTTCTGTTCGATGGGCGGTTACGCCTTCGCGCTGTTCGACTTCCGCTTCAAGAACGCGTTGTTCGGGCTGGTGATGGGCACGATGCTGCTGCCCTCGTTCATGAACATGATCCCGACCTTCATGATCATGGACATGCTCGGCTGGATCGACCAGCCGCGCGCGCTGTACATCCCCGGCGCGGCCAGCGCGTTCGGCATCTTCCTGATGCGCCAGTTCGTTACCACCTCGATCCCGAAAGACCTGGTCGAGGCGGCGCGCATGGACGGCTGCAGCGAGCTGGGCATCTACTGGCGCATCGTGCTGCCGCTGCTGAAGCCGGCGCTGGGCACGCTGGGACTGATCACCTTCATCGCGTCGTGGAACAACTTCATCGGGCCGCTGATCGTGATGCGCTCGCCCGAGATGTACACGCTGCCGCTGGCGCTTCGCAGCCTGCAGAACCCGGTCAACACCGAATGGGGCGCGCTGATGACGGGTTCGGCCATTGCCACGCTGCCGCTGGTGGTGCTGTTCATTCTTTCGTCGCGCCAATTGATCTCTGGTCTCACGGCCGGTGCCGTGAAGTAGACCTTGCTGCCGCGCCCACTCGAACACCAACAACAAATCATGAGCACATTTCCCGCAGCCGAACCGGGCGCTGTTTTTCCGAAAGACTTCGTCTGGGGCGTCGCCACCAGCGCCTTCCAGATCGAAGGTGCGGCCGCTGTCGACGGCAAAGGGCCGTCGATCTGGGACCGCTTCTGCGCCTCGCCCGGCGCCATCGCCGACGGCAGCAACGGCAACGTCGCCTGCGAGCACTACACGCGCTGGGCCGACGACCTCGATTTGATTCAGGGACTGGGCGTCGACGCCTATCGCTTCTCGGTCTCGTGGCCGCGCGTGCGGCCCGGTGGCGCAGGGGCCTGGAACGAGAAGGGCATGGACTTCTATGAACGCCTGGTCGACGGGCTGATTGCGCGCGGCATCAAGCCCTACCTGACGCTGAACCACTGGGACCTGCCCGATGAGTTGCAGGCGCGCGGCGGCTGGGCCGACCGCGACACCGTGCACCGCTTCGTCGAATACGCCGAAGGCATGGCCGCGCGGCTGGGCGACCGCGTGGCGGCCATCACCACGCACAACGAGCCGTGGGTGATGGCCGTGCTCGGCCACGAGACCGGCATCTTCGCGCCCGGCATCAAGAACCGCGCAACGGCGGCGCAGGTATCGCACCACCTGCTGCTCAGCCATGGCCTGGCGTTGCAGGCGTTGCGGGCGCAGGGTTGCCGCAGCCACCTCGGCATCGTGCTCAACCTGTCGCCGATGCATCCGGCCACGCCGTCCGAGGCCGACCGCGCCAAGGCGCATCTCGAAGACGGCCTGCTGCTGCGCTGGTACATGGACCCGCTGTTCAAGGCGAGCTACCCGCAAGACGTGCTCGACCACCTGGGCACCGATGCGCCGCGCGTCGAGGCCGGTGATCTGCAGGCGATTGCGCAGCCGATGGACTTCCTCGGCATCAACTACTACTCGCGCTCGGTGGTCAGCGCCGCCGGGCCGTGGGACGTGCACAGCAGCGGCCGCGAGATCACCGACATGGGCTGGGAGGTCTACCCCGAAGG
>JANNEI010000106.1:0-8510 GCA_031378565.1 Burkholderiales bacterium | reverse complement strand
CGCTCGCTGGCACAGGCGCTGCGCCTGTGGTCGTGGGGCGGGATCGCCTGTGATCTGGTGGTGGTGAACGCCGAGCCGGCGTCGTACCTGATGGCGTTGCAGCGCGAGATCGCTGCGCTGCGCGACCGCCACCTGGCGGACAGTGGCAACGACAGTGGCAACGGCAGCGGCAGCGGCAACCCGCCGGCCCTGGCGGCGCGCACCGGCTTCCACCTGCTGCGCGCCGAGGAGATCACCAGCGACGAGCTGAGCACCCTGCAAAGCCTGGCGCGCGTGCGGCTGAATGCCGATGGGCGGCCGCTGCCGCACCACGTGCAGGAATGGAGCGAACTGCACGACCGCGCCCTGGAAGCGAGGCACGACACCTCGACCTCGGCGCTGACGGTGGCCTCGGGCGTGCGGCCGGCCGCACCGGCACCGGTGGGCGATTTTTCGGCCGCCTCGGGCGAATTCCGCTTCGACGTGAGCGGCGGGCTGCGGCCGGCGCGCCCGTGGGTCAACGTGCTGGCGAATCCGAATTTCGGCGCCCAGCTGTCGGAGGCCGGAGGCGGCTACACCTGGGCCGTCAACAGCCGCCTGAACCAGCTCACCGCCTGGTCGAACGACCCGGTGGCGGACCCGCCGTCGGAGTGGTTCCTGCTGCAGGACCGCCGCACGATGCAGGTCTGGAGCGTGGCGCCGTCTGCCTGGGGCACCCCGGGCGATGAAGCGGTGACCTACCGGGTGGCGCACGGCCAGGGCTACAGCGTGATCAGCCACCGCCGCGGCGACCTGGACGTGACGGCGTCGTGGTGCGTCGACCCGCTGACCTCGGTCAAGCAAATACGCATCCGCCTGATCAACCGCGGCCACCGCACACGTCACCTGCGTGTCGTGGGCATTGCCGAGTGGATGATGGGTGCCAACCGGGCCGACCGCGGCACCGTGCAGACGGCGCTGTACAGCCAGCGCTTGCCCGGTTTGACGCCGTCGGTGGTCGACCCCGACGCGGTGCGCGACCGCAAACTGACCGCACTGATGTGCACCCAGCGCGACCGCTCGGCCGGCTTCGGCGACTGCACCGCCTTTCTCGGCATGGCGAGCACGCCGGGGGCACCGGACGACACCGAAGACTGGACCTGCGACCGGCGCGAGTGCTTCGACGCGCGCGGCGCGCTGGTGCTGCCCGACCACTTCGGCCAGCGCAGCGGCAGCGGGCTCGACCCGTGCGCCGCCCTGGCGACGCGCCTGGTGCTGTCGGCCGGCGAGGCGGTGGAGCGCGTTTTTTTGCTGGGCTACGCAGACAACCCGGTCGCCGCCCGCCAACTGGCCGCAGTCGCCGCGGCGACGCCGGCCGTGCGGCGCATGGAACAGGTGCGCAGCGCGTGGGACGAGTTGCTGGGCGCGACCAGCGTGAAGACGCCCGACCCGCTGTTCGACGCGATGGTGAACCGCTGGCTGATGTACCAGACCGTGGCGTGCCGCCTGTGGTCGAAGGCGGGCTTCTACCAGGCGGGCGGTGCCTACGGGTTCCGCGACCAGCTGCAGGACGCGATGGCGCTGGCCTGGGCTGCCCCCGGCATGCTGCGCCAGCAGATCGTGCTGGGCGCTTCACGCCAGTTCGCCGAGGGCGACGTGCAGCACTGGTGGCACGCGCCGCTGGGGGCCGGCGTGCGCACGCATTTTTCGGACGACCTGCTGTGGCTCCCGCACGCCTGCGTGCACTACCTGCGCGCCACCGGCGACGCCGGCCTGCTCGACGAGAACGTGCCGTTCATCGAGGGTGCGGCGATCCCCGAAGGGGCCGAGGACGCGTACTACACGCCGACCGTCAGCGGCCAGCAGGCGTCGGTCTACGAACACGCCGCGCGTGCCATCGACCACAGTCTGCGGGTGGGCGTGCACGGTTTGCCGTTGATGGGCACCGGCGACTGGAACGACGGCATGAACCGGGTCGGCCACGAAGGGCGCGGCGAGTCGGTGTGGCTGGGCTGGTTCCTGTGCAAGGTGGTGGCCGACTTTGCGCCGCTGGCGCATGAGCGCGGCGACGACGAGCGCGCGCAGCGCTGGGAGACTGCGGCGCTGGGCTGGAAAGCCGCGTTGATCGGCCCGGCCTGGGACGGCCAGTGGTTCAAGCGCGCGTTCTTCGACGACGGGCAGGCGCTGGGCTCGCACGCCAACCCCGAGGGCCGCATCGACCTGATCGCACAGGCCTGGGCGGTGCTGTCAAAGGCGGCACCACCGGCGTTGCAGCGCATCGCGCTGGCAGCGCTGGACGAACACCTGGTGGACCGCGACGCCGGGCTGATCAGGCTGCTCGACCCGCCGCTGGTGCACGCCACGCCGAGCGCCGGCTACATCCAGGCCTACCCGCCGGGCGTGCGTGAGAACGGCGGCCAGTATTCGCACGCGGGCGTGTGGGCGCTGATGGCACAGGCAGCCCACGCCACCAGCCTGCCGGCCAACAGCCGGGGCGGGGACATCGGCCACGACGGCGACGACGCCTACCGCTACTTCACCTACCTGAGCCCGGCGCACCGCGCTGCGCACCCGAGGCACGGCGCGGCGTACGGCATCGAGCCCTATGTGATGGCCGGCGACGTCTACACCCAGCCGCCCTACGTGGGGCGCGGTGGCTGGAGCTGGTACACGGGCGCGGCGGCGTGGATGCACCGCGCGGCCATCGGCTCGATCTTCGGCCTGCGCCAGGGTGCGAACGAGTTGAGCTTCACGCCGTGCCTGCCCTCGCATTGGCAGCAAGCCGAACTGACCCTGAAACGCGACGGCCGCACGATGCGCTTCATCCTCGTGCGCGATGCGCCGCTGGCCGCGCTGGAGGCGACGGACGCATCGGGCGCGAAGTTGCTGCGGCCCGGCCAGATGCTGGCCTGGCACGGCCTGGCACCGCACAGCTGCTTCGTGATCCCGCTGCTGAACGAGGCCGAGGCCCGAGTGCAGCCCGAACGAAGCTCGGCGGCGGTGCAGCTTTAGCGAGCGAGGCCGGCCGAGACCGGCCAAAGCACGGCCAAGCACGGCCGAACGCGCGTCAACCGCCGGCCCGCGTTGCCGCTGCGGCCCGCGGATCGTCGGCCAGGCGGTGCGCGTGCGCGAGTTCGTCGAACAGGCTGCGGTGCAATTCGAATGCGAGCCTGGCCTCGGCCACCAGGGCGTCGACCCCGGCCGCATCGACGACGATCTTTTCCAGGCCGGCGCGGAACGCCTGCGTCAACGCCAGCGTCGCGGCAGGCCCGCCGAATTGATAGAAGGCGATGCCGGAGCCCGCCGGCGGGCGCAGGCTGTCGGCGACGATGCGGCGCAGCAATTGCCCGCCGCTCAGGTCGCCGAGGTAGCGCACGTAGGCGTGCGCCAGCAGCAGGCCAGGCTGCGCCGCGTCGATGGCGTGCAGCCGGTTCACGTAGCGTGTGCTCGCCGGTTGCAAGCCGAAGTCTTCGGCCCACGAGTCACCGTGCAACACGCGCAAATCGTCGGCCAGCGCGGGGGCTCGGCCAAGCCCGGGGAGCAGCACCGGCGCAATGGCCGGGTGGTGTGCATGGCGGGCCAGCGCCGGTTCGAGCGCCGCATACACCGCATGCAGATTGCGCAGCAGGTCGCAGTAGGCGGGTCGCTCCATCCGGCCCCGCAGCAACACCCCCATGAAGGTGCTGCGTTCCGCTGCACGATGCAGCGAATGGGTTTCGGCTTTCAGACGTTCTGCCAGGCTCGGCATCAGGCAGCGCTCCGGTGTGAGATCAGCGTCCCATCATAAAAGCGTTGCCCGATGCCCGCGCGGGCTGCTCACGCCGGCCTTGAGAAGCAGAGAACAAGTGCCGCTGGTTACTTGAGCGCCACCTCGACGCGGCGTGCCTTCTGGTCTTCGCCCGCAAGGTTGGCTTCGGCCGATTGCGGCTTGTCGAGCAGCACCCGGTCGTCGGCAATGCCGGCGGCCTTGAACGCGTCGCGTACCGAGAAGGCACGCTGCTTCGCCAGTTCCTGGTTCTGCGCCAGATCGCCTGCCGCCGAGTGGTAGCCCGAGATCGTGACCTTGGCGTTCGGGTCGGCCTTGAGCGCGGCGATCAGCGGCTCCAGTCCCTTGGACGCCTCGGCTTCGAGTGCCGGCGAGCCGACGGCGAAGAACAGCACGGCGCTGCTGGCCGATGAAGCCACCGGCGCAACCTCATCGGCAGGTGCCACGACCGCACGCACACCGGCGAGTTCAGGGTGGGTCTTGAGCATGCTGGCACCGTACATCGGCTTGAAGGCACCCTGGTGGCAGGTCGCGCAGTTGACCTTGGCCACGTCGCCCGTGGGCCCCAGGCGATTGGCCGGGAAGGTGCTGGTCAGCGGATCCATGTACTTCGTGTTGAGGTCACGCGCCATGCGGATGCCGTACCACGCGACGCCTCGCTGCGGCGTGCTCGCGTCCCATGCGGCGAACGAGCGGGTGTTGTGGCAGTAGGTGCAGTTCACGCCCAGCGCCTGCGACATGTGCATCATCAGGCCGTAGGTGTATTCGGCCTGCTTGGTGGACTGGCGATTGCCGGTGGGCAGCGGCGTGTTGCCGATGACGCGGATCTCGTTCGGCTGCCCGTTCGGCAAGGTCAGGAACGGCGTGAACGGGTCGTAGGGAAGTGACGCCATCGCCACCGACATGGCCGGTGAGTTCTGGCCGGCGTTGTTGCCGAGCATGCCCTTGGCCTGCTTCTGCTCGGCTGCCGTGAACCACACGTTGGCCGGCACCGGCTGGCCGCGGTGGCAGGTGTAGCAGGTGACGCCGGTCTCGGCGACATGGGTCTTCCAGTCGCTGTTGATGTGGCGGGTCATCTGCAACATGCGCCGCGCCACGACCTTGGTGTACAGCGAGTCGGACGAGAAGTCTTCGCCCGCCTTGTGGCAGTAGGTGCAGCCCTGCTCGGGCGACACCCAGGCCGTCATCGAGACCATCAGGCGGGTGAATTCAGCCACGCTGGTGTCACCGACCACCTGCACGTTCTTGAACACGGTCGATGCGCGCGGGCCGCCCGCATCCGCCATCGGCGTGTCGGCGGGCAGCGCGTTCAGCGAGACCTGGCTGGCAAGCGTGCGCGGGTTGTAGACCTGCTCCATGCCGGTGCCGCGGTAACCGCGCTGGACGGTATCGACCGGCGGGCGTTCGCAGGCTGACAGCAGCATGCCGGCGGCAAGTGCAGCGAGCCACAAGGAGATGCGCCCGCCGCGTGGTTTTGAAATGCAACTCATGGCTTGACTCCCTGCAGCGTGGAGGGGTCGATCACCGGCGCGAACACCGCCGGGTAGACCGGTGCCACGTGGTGCTTGACGGCCCACAGGTACCAGTTGTCGACCACGGTGCCCGTCAGCAGAATGCCGATACCGCCGACCAGCGGGCACAGCACGGCGAACCACCAGCCCCAGCGGTGGATGGACTCCATCGTGGCGTTGAAGCCCATCGTCCAGCGCCAGAAGAGCGCGGCGCGTTCCGAGGCGGTGCCGCGGTCGACGATCTGCTCGATCTCGCGCTCACCACCGAAACGGCTGACCGCCAGGATGGTGGCACCGTGCATCGCGAACAGCAGCGTCGCGCCGTACAGAAACGCGATCGACAGCATGTGGAACGGGTTGTAGAACAGGTTGCCGTAGCGGATCGAGAACGCCGCGGTCCAGTCGAGGTGAGGAAAGATGCCGAACGGCACCGCCTCGCCCCAGCTGCCCATCAGCAGCGGCCGGATGAAGCCGAGCACGAGGTAGAGCCAGATGGCCGCGGCAAAGGCCCACGCCACATGCGTGCCCATGCCCAGCGCGCGCGCCCTGCGGTACATGCGCGTCCACCAGAGCAGGATGGAGGCGGTCAGGAAGAAGCCGGCCATCAGCCACCAGCCGCCTTGATTCAACGGCGGAAAGAGCTTGATGCCCATGCTGGGCGGCGGCGGTTCCAGCGCCAGCCAGAAGAACTGGCGCACGAACTCGATCGGGCTCCAGTTGACCGAGGCCAGCATGTTCAGGCCGATGATCTCGATCGCAATGAAGCCGCAGAGCAACGAAGCCAGGCCCAGCCAGCCGAGGTAGATCGGCCCGATCTGCGCGTCGCCGAGCTTGCCCAGCCAGTGCACGTGGATGGGCGGGCCTTCGCGCTCGTTGTTGCCGCGCACCAGCGGCACGCCGGCATAGGCGGGTGCCGTGGCCTGCACGCGCGTGAAGATGTTCTGGTACTCAGCCATCAGGGTCTCCTCGGCCTGTCTTTTGTTGACGTGCTGCTTGGGGTGATCGGGCGGCGCATCACCAGATCGGAAGGTTCAACCACCAGCTCCACCATTCGGGCCAGCCACGGGTCCAGAACGGTCCGCTGATGACGATGCACACCGCGCTCCAGAAGCCGGCCGACAAGGCCAGGAACAGGCCGAGCCGGTGGATGCCCAGGGTGCCGATGGAGTAGCCGATGGTGTCGCGGAAAAAGGTGTTCTCGTGCTCTGCGGTCTTCACCGTCTGGCCCTTCGGCGGGCTCGTCGACGAGAGGATCAGTGCACCGTGCAGCGACAGCGCAAACGTGGTCGCGAAGAAGAAACTCACCGCGAGCATGTGGGCCGGGTTGTAGTGGAAGAGCAGGTACTGGTAGCCGGTGTTGGACACCCAGTCGAGGTGGCTCATGATCCCGTACGGGAAGCCGTGCCCCCAGGCACCCAGCAGCACCGGGCGGATGACCACCAGGGTCACGTAGGCCAGGATGGCCACCGAGAAGGCAAACGGCACGTGGTACCCGATGCCGAGCTTTCGGCAGATCTCGACCTCGCGCAGCGCCCATGACACGAAGGCACCGATCGCGCAGATGGTGACGAGCTGCCAGAGCCCGCCGTCCATCAGCGGTGCCATGCCGAGGCCGTATTTCAGGTCGGGTGGCGCGATCGAGATCTGCCACAGGTTCCAGGTGTTGCCCTGCGACGCGCCCCAGACGATGAGCAACGTGCCCACGGTCGAGAAGAAAAGCGTCGTCACACCGAAGAAGCCGACGTAGAACGGCCCGACCCAGAAGTCGAACAGGTCGCCCCCGGTCAAGGTGCCCCCGCGGACCCGGTACTTGCGCTCGAAACTCAGCATTGCCATGATCTGTCCCCGCGCAGGAGGCGGCCCACTGGCGTGCCGCGCTTCTGCAAACTTGTTGCGGCGAGCAGGAGCGGGGGTTGGCCCGCGCCCTGCCCGCGTCCGTCCAACGCGATGCCGTTACTTGGACGCCGGTGCCGTGGCCGGCGCTGGCATCGGTGACATCTGCCCGGATACCGCCATCGCCTTGCGCGGTCCTTCGAGCCAGTTGAAGCGGTCGGTGCTGAGCAGGATGAAATGAATCACCAGGGCCAGCACGAACAGAAAAGTGAACAGGGCGATCAACGTCCTGCGTGGGTCGAAAAGTGTCCAGACACGCCACATGTTTCGTTCCTCCTAGACGTTGAATGCAAGTGCGATCGTGGCCATGGCCACGTCTTTTGCGTCATGCACGATCGATGCATAGCCGCTTGCGCCTGGCAGCCACGGCCGCCACTGCCACGCGAGGAAGTGCGCGACGACCGCAATCAACGTGAAGATGATGAAGCTCGTCATGAAAATCCCGTGGAACTCCTTGGCTTCCTGGTCCGAGAGTCCGGACACGGAGCCTTGCCTGCTGTCAGCCATGGTCTCTACTCCTTCTGGGTCCTTCGACCCTTTGTGGCCTTTCGGCCAACACCGCGCAGATCCCCCGCGGCGGGGCTTGCTGCGGCAACTGCCGCAGCAATTCTTTTGTCCTGAGGCACAGGACCATTCCTTGATTCGATCGGGCGACCGGTGTCATGCGGGCTCCCCCTGGCGCAGCCCGTCGCGCGACTTGGCGACGCGTGCGGCCGTGACGCGTTCTTCACCGGCGCGCTTGGCATCGCGCTCGGCGCGGTCGCGCAGGCGCTTGGCGGCCGATATCTGCACCAGCACCGGCTCGGTCTCGACGAAGTCACTGAGCAACTGCTGCGCGTCGTCGTCCCACGGGCTGGCCGCCTCGGCGTTCAGTCGCGCGGGCGTCGGGTCGACACGGTCGAGGTCGGCACCCAGCGGCAGGATGTGGAAGAGCGCGTCGAACAGCGAGTTGCAGAACTCCTGGATGATGTAGGTGGCGCCCGAGTAGCCCATGAACGGCGTGCCGGTGTGGCGGCGAATGATGGGCAGCGGGAAAGACGCGGGAATGAAGCTGGTCTTCATCATGCCGCCGCCACCGCACTCGGCCAGGTACATGCGTTCGTTGTAGCTGCCGTACAGCACCAGCGGCGTCTTCTCTTTCACGAGGCGGCGCACCTCGTCGTTGTCGGTCTTGGCACCCGGCTTGCGCGCCACCGCGAAGTTGCAGGGCAGCCCCATCTCGTCTTCGAGGAAGTGCCGGATGCCGCGGGTGTAGGTTTCATTCGCCACCACTGCGAAGTTCGCGGTGCCAAAAAAGTCTTGCGTGACGGAGCGCCACAAGTCCCAGATCGGCTTGATCGTGCTGTGCTTTTCGCGCTCGATGAAGGGCTCGGGGTCGAGGC
>JANNEI010000090.1:0-16127 GCA_031378565.1 Burkholderiales bacterium | reverse complement strand
GTCGTGCGTGCGGTGTGGCTTGTGCGGTGCGTGCGTGGCCATGGCGAGCTCCTGTGGACATGCCGATGCTGCTGCTTTGGACGCCACGAGTCACTCGGATCGAAGCGCGTCCCGTTGTCGGCGAACGCTGACACGCGGCGGTGCACGGCTGCCAGCGCGGACTATGTTGCCGCTCTGAGGTAGCGCGCGAATGCAGCGGCAACGATGATCTTGTCGGCACCGATGGCGAAGTGGCGAATGCCTTGCGTGGCCCAGCGCCCGATGTCTGCGGTCAACACCGTCTCGTCGGCCGAGAAGACCGGCATGCACACGGGCAACCCGGTGCCGCCCGCTGCCGCCAGCAGTCGCCGCACACCGGCCTGGACGTCGGGGTGCTCAACGTCTCCAGCGTGCCCGAGCGACACCGACAGGTCGAACGGGCCGACCAGCAGCGCCTTCACTCCCGGCACGGCGCAGATGGCCTCGCACTGTTGCAGCCCGGCGGCGGTTTCGATCATCAGCACCACGCCGTTGCCGCCTTGCCGGGTGACGAATTCGTGCCATGGCATTGCCGAATGGTCGGCGGCGCGGACGATGGGGCAGGCCCCACGCCGGCCCTGGGGCGCAAAGCGCGCTGCGTCCACCGCGCACTGCGCTTCGGCCACCGACTCCACCGACGGCACCAGCACGCCGGCTGCCCCGGCATCGAGTGCCTTGCAGATGGCCGTGGTGTCGGCGCGTGGCACACGCACCAGCGGCACCACGTCGGCCGCCTCGCAGGCGCGGATCAACACCTCTGCCGTTTCGATACCGAAGGCGCCGTGTTCGCAGTCGATGATGGTGAAGGCGTAACCGGCAGCTCCCAGCGCATCGATCAGGTCGGCGCTGGCAATCTGGGTCCAGGTGCCCAGCACGCGACCCGGCCGCTGCAGCAATTCGTCGAGCGTGCTGCGCCGTCTCATTCAAACGGCCCCAGTTCGCGATCACGCAACACCAGCGAACGCACGGCCAGGATGATGTCGGCCTCTTGAGGAATCGTTGCGCGTTCGAGCTTGTCGTTGTAGGGCATCGGCAGATCGCGCGACGTCACGCGGACGATGGGGCCGTCGAGCCAGTCGATGGCCTCTTCGGCCACGGCCGCCGAAATCTCGGCACCGAAACCGCTGCGCTTCCAGCCTTCGTGCACGATGACGAGGCGGCTGGTCTTCTTCACCGACTGCACGATGGCAGGGATGTCCAGCGGGCGCAGGGTGCGCGGGTCGATCACCTCGACCGAGATGCCTTCGCGCGCCAGCTTGCTGGCCGCCGCGAGCGCCTTGTCGACCATCATCATCGTCGCCACCACGGTGCAGTGTTCACCGTGGCGGCGAATGGCGGCTTTGCCGATCGGCACGCAGTAGTCGCCTTCCGGCACGGCTGCGGCCGGTGCCAGGTAGGCCAGCTTGTGTTCGAGAAACACCACGGGGTTGTCGTCGCGCAAGGCCGACAGCATCAGCCCCTTGGCATCGTAGGGGTTGGACGGTGCCAGCACGACCAGCCCCGGCACGTGCATCAGCCAGCTCTCCAGCGACTGCGAGTGCTGTGCCGCCAGCCGCACGCCGCCGCCGGTGGGTCCGCGCATCACGAGCGGCACGGTCGGCACACCGCCGAGCATGAAGCGGAACTTGGCGGCCTGGTTGACCAGCGCGTCCATCATCAGGGTGACGAAGTCGAAGATCTGGATCTCGGCCACCGGCCGCTGGCCTGAAATGGCGGCACCCACCGCGGCCAGCGCAATGACCTGCTCGGAGATCGGCGTGTCTCGCACACGCGATGCACCGAACTGGTCCTGCAGCCCGCGTGTGACGCCGAAGATGCCGCCGATCTTGCCGATGTCCTCACCGAGCAGCAGCACGCGCTCGTCGCGGTTCATTTCGATCGTCAGCGCTTCGCGGATCGCTTCGGCGAAGGCCAGCCGCCGCTCGCCGGCAGCGCCTGGCCACAGCACCGCTTCGGCCGGTGTGGCGTGCGGGGCGGTGACGGCATCTTGCAGGTCGTCGAAGGTCGGCTCGCGGCTGGCACGGCCGAAGGCCTCGGCGGCGGCGAGCTCGGACTCGACCTCTGCACGCTGCGCTGTGAACCACGCCTCCGGCACCGCATGCTGTTCCCGAAGCGACGCTTGCGCACGCTCGATCGGATCCAGCGCGCGCCCTTGCGCCTCTTCGTCGCCGCCACGATAGGCCGGCAGGTTGGCGCGCATCGAATGCTCGCCCCAGCGCCAGGTCATGGCCTCGATCAGGGTCGGGCCTTCGCCGCGCCGCGCTCGCTGAACGGCGTCGGCCACCGCCGCGCGGACTGCCCGCACGTCGTTGCCGTCAATCGTCAGCCCTGGCATCGAATAGCTGGCGGCGCGGCGTGACAGCCGGTCGATCGACGTCGACGCGGCCATGGCCGTCGACAACCCGTACTGGTTGTTCTCGCACAGGTAGACGATCGGCAGCTTCCACAGCGACGCGAGGTTCAACGCCTCGTGAAAAATGCCTTCGTTGGCGGCACCGTCACCGAAGAAGGCCACGCCCACGCTGCCATCGCCGCGCAACTGCGCTGCCAGCGCGGCACCGGTGCCGATGCCGATGCCGGCACCGACCACGCCGTTGGCACCCAGAATGTTTCGCTCCAGGTCGGCCACATGCATCGAGCCGCCGAGGCCACGGCAGTAGCCGTCGATGCGGCCCATCAGTTCGGCCATCATGCGCGGCATCTCCGCCCCCTTGGCGATGCAATGCCCATGGCCGCGGTGGTGGGTGATGATGAAGTCGCTGGGCTGCAACGCGGCGCACGCGCCCGCGGCAATCGCTTCCTGGCCGACGCACGAATGCGCCGTGCCCTTCACCGTGCCATCGAGAAAGAGTTCGCGCACCCGCTCGTCGAATCGGCGGATGCGTTGCATGGTGCGCCACAGCGCTTGAAGTGCCTGAACCGATTCACGGCCCGGTTCGGGGCTGGTGTACATGCCTGGCGGCACGATCGACATGCGTGACATGTCAGTTCCCCAGAACTGTCGGCAACCAGGTGGCGATCTGCGGAAACGCAATCACCAGGGCCAGGCCGATGAGTTGCAGCGCAATGAAAGGCCACAACGAGCCGTAGATCTTTTCCAGCGTGATCTGCGGCGGCGCGATGCCCTTCAGGAAGAACGCAGCGGGCGCGAACGGCGGCGTGAGGTAGCCGATCATCATGCAGAAGTTGAAGAGCGTGCCGAACCAGATGGCGTCGAAGCCCAGCGCCGTGGCGGTGGGCACAAAGATCGGCGCGGTGAGCAGCAGGATGCCGATCCAGTCGATGAAGAAGCCCAGCGCGATCCAGATCGCCAGCATCAACATCAACACGCCGAATGGTTCCAGCGGCAGACCCTGCAACAACTGCGTGGCGTAGCTGATGCCGCCCATCACGTTGTAGACGCCGATCAAGGCGTTGGTGCCCAACACCAGCCACAACACCGTGCCGCAGGCACTGGCGGTCTGGCGCAGCGCATCACGCACCAGCGTGACGCTGAGCTCACGGCGCAGCGCAATGGCCACCAGCGTGCCAGCCACCCCGAGCGCGGCCGACTCGGTGACCGAAGCCAGCCCGAGATAGATCGAACCCAGGACGCAGAAGGCCACCGCCACCGGCAGCGCCACCGAGCTCAACAGTGCCAGCTTCTCTGCCAGGGGCCGCATCAATTCTTCTTCGGGCGGCGGGGGTCCCAGCGCCGGGTTGATCTGGCAGCGCACGAAAACATACAGCGCGTAGATGGCCGCGAGCATCAGCCCTGGCAGCGCCGACGCAGTGAAGAGATCGGCCACCGAGACGTTGGCCGTCATGCCGTAGAACACGAGCACGAGCGAGGGCGGGATCAGCGTGCCGAGCGCTCCGCCAGCACAGATCAGCCCGCACGACAGCTTCTCGTCGTAGCCCAGGCGCAAGAGCTGTGGCAGCGCGACCAGTCCCAGCAGCACCATCTCGCCGCCAGAGACACCGATGGCCGCGCCGATGACCACCGCCACGCCGATGCTGATGACGCCGACACCGCCGGCAACACGCCCGCTCCACACGTACAGCGCCTGGTACAGCTCGCGGGCCACGCCCGAGCGTTCAAGCAGAGACGCCATCAGGATGAAGAGTGGCACCGACACCAGCGTGAACGAGTCGAGAAACGAATAGGCGCGGCTGCCCAGCAGCGACAGGCTGTCGGGGCCGAATTGCCACAGGCACAACACGACGCCTATGACGCCGGTGACGAACGCAAAGGGCACGCCCGCGAGAAGCAGGAGCACCATGGCCGCGATGATGAGCAAAGACACCGTGCCCAGATCGCTCATCCGGCGGGCTCCCGATGGAACAGTCGCCAGGCGTCGCGAAGCACGGCCAGCAAGAAGAGCAAGGCACCGATGAACAGCAACGTCTTGGCCGCCGCCGGCAGAGGCCAGTTGGGCGGGCCGGGGGTGAGCTCGGGCGTCCAGCCGCCGCCGTCGAAGCGCCACACCGCGTCCATCGCTTCACGCCCCAGGCCCCAGCCCAATCCGGCCAGGTAGACGGCACCGCACAGCAACCCCAGCCACCGCGCCGCTCGCTGTGCCGCGGCCGGCGCGCGATCGATCAACACCGTGACGCGCATGTGCTCGGCACGCACCATCGCGTAAGCACCGCTGACCGCAAAGCCCACCACGCACAGACTGGTCGAGCTGGCGTGGACCCAGCTCGTCGGTGCGTTGAAGAGGTAGCGCAGCGCCACTTCGAACACGCTGATGAGCAGCGCCAGCGCGAAGGCGACCGCCGCGACGTCGCCAAGGCGGTGCAGGCCGCGGGTGAGGAGCTTCATGCCGCGCTCAGGACAATGAATAGCCCAGCCTGCCCATGTACGCGCGCAGGCTGTCGAGCAGCTTGCGTGCATGTTCGTTGCGGCCGCCAAGCTCCATCTGAACCCGCATGGTCAGCGCACGCAGCTTGTCGACTTCAGCCGTTGGCCAGTCGACGATGCTGACGCCGTCGCTCTTCATCTTGACCAGCGCGGCTTCGTCTTCGGCGCGCATGGCAAGGCGCATGTCGGCGTCGAGTTTCTTCACGCCGTCTTCGATCATTCTCTTCACGTCGGCAGGCAACTCGACCCACTTCTTCTTCGACAGGGAAATCTCGGTCGTGGGCATCGAGTGAGATGCGTTGATGGAGAACTTGGCCGCTCGGTACAGGCCCACGGCCTGGTTCTGGCTGGGGCTGGCCCAGTCGGTAGCGTCGATCACGCCCGACGACAGCGCGTTGAAGACCTCGCCACCCGGCAGGTTCACCACCGCCGCGCCGGCACGACCGAGCACCTCGGAAATCATCCCTGGCGGCACGCGGATCTTCAGGCCCTTGAGGTCGGCCACGCTTTTGAGCGCTCTGCGCGCGGGGATGTGCTCGGCCGGCCAGAACACCGCATCGACATAGTGCAGGCCGTGCCTGTCGTAGACCTCGCGCGCAAGCCCGATGCCACCTTCCTTGCGCAACCAGTTGTCGCGCTCATCCACCGATTTGTACGAGGCGCCGGTGTCGCCGAGCAGTGTGAACGCGGGGTCGCGCGCAGCGAAAAAGCTCGGCGCAGAGTAGTGCCCGTCGAGGATGCCGTTGGCGATGGCGTTGAGCGTCTCGGTGGCCGCCACGGCACCTCCGGCAGGCAGCACGTTGATGTTGACGCGGCCCGCGCTGGCCGTCTTGACGCCGGCAGCGAACCCCTCGAAGAGCTTTTGCGGCGTCGCCCCCGCGGCCAGGAAGCCCTGCAGCCGCAGATTGATCGGCGCTTGGGCGCGCACCACGAACGGCACGCCGAGGCTGAGGCCGGCGATGCCGGTTTGAAGCAGTTGTCTGCGTTGCATGAGCGTCTCCTTGTATTCACCTGACGGCTGAAATGCCGAGGATCTGCCTGGCTTCGGCCGGCGTGGCCACCTCGCGGCCGAACTCGCGCGCGATGCGCACCACGCGCTCGACCAGTTCGGCGTTCGTCGGCTCGCCAATTTCGTTGTAGTGGTAGTCCCCGATGCCGATCGCGATGTGCCCGCCTTGCGAGATCGCCTGCGCCACCAGTGGCAGCAGGTTTCCACCGTAGTTGCACACCGTCCACTCGACCGGCACGTCTTCGGGAATGAAGTCGATCAAGGCCTGCAAGCCTTTGGCCGTGCCGGGGTGGCCGCCAATGCAATGGTTGTCGGTACAGACGAACTCGCAGAAGACGGGGGCCGCGAGCCAGCCGAGCTTGAAGAAGCGCTCCATCTCGCGCATGAAGGAGATGTTCCACACCTGCACGTAGGGCTTGAGCTTGTATTCGCGCAGCTTGTCGGCGAAGTAGTGCAACGTGGCGGTGCTGTTGCTGTAGACACGCTCTTCCATGTCTGGCAAGTACTGGCCGTCTTCGTCGATCACGCTGACGTTGGTGGAACCCATGTCCATCGGCGCGACGTCCGGCGGCGCGCCTTCTTCGACCATGCGCCGGATGTTGGCCAGCCGCTCGGGTGACGGCGCTCCCAGGGTGACGTAGCCGAGTGTGGGGTGCACCAGAACGTCGCTGCTGGCGCGGATGGCAGCCAGCGTGTCGCGATAGCTGGCGTAGCCATGCTCGGGCGAGCCGTCGGGCTGGCGCGCGTGGAAGTGCACCATGCTCGCACCCGCAGCGCGGCAGTCGGTGGCGGCCCGGGCGATTTCCGCCGTGCTCCACGGGACGTGTCGGTTGCGCGTGCGGGGTGCGTACTCGTTGACGCGCGCTTCGATGATCAGTTTTTCCATGGAGCTGTCACGCAAGGCACTGGTTAGTTCCAGATGGGACAGCTTAGGCCCGGCGTTCGAGTCCGTCAATTGGTTCAATATGGGACTTTCCCGATAAGATGGTCGGCATGAGCTCCATCAAGCAAATCCTGCGCAAGAACGAGATCGCCTTTGGGTACCGCATCGGCTATCTCTTCAACCACTTCTCCGGCCCGGTGTACAAGTGGACTGCCGCAGAGCTTGGCCTGCAGCGGCCGGAATTCGCGACCCTGTTCTGCACTGCGCACCTGGGCACGACCACCGCCACCGACGTGGTCACGTTGACCGGAATTCCGAAGAACAGCCTCAGCCGTGCGGTCAGCAAATTGATTGCGGCGGGACTGTTGAAAAGCCAGGTCGATGCCAACGACGGCAGGCGCGCCATCCTGACGCTGACGGCTTCGGGCCGGCGCGCCTATGAACGCATGCTGCCGCGCTTTCGGGACCGGCAGGAAAGCATGATGGCCGTTCTTTCAGCGACCGAGCGTGCGGAGTTCGATCGCCTGCTCAACAAGCTTGTGGAACGCGACGACGACTGGGCAAGTGACTATTGACCGCCCCAAGACCGCCGCCCTGCGTGGGTCACGCCGCTAAGGCTTGACCGCGTTCCGGCGTCGTTTGCCAGGCAACGGCTCGGCCAACAACTGGGGCACGACGAGTCGAACCTGCGACTGCATGGAGGCGACGGCACGTTTGTCACCCGACAGATGCTTGAGCAGGCATTGCTGGAACAGTCCGTCGAACATGGCGTAGGCAACGCTCGAAGGAACGCTGACCTGCTTGCCGGTCAGCTCCGCGAAGCGTGAAAGCACCCGCCAGATCATCTTCTCCAGGCTCTTGTCGATCTCGGCCACGTCGGCCCGAAAGGCCTTCTCGAACAGCGACTGCACGCGCAGGTCATACCAGAGCCGGTGCAGCGAAGCCTCCTTGCGAATGGTGTCGCCCAACGCTGCCGCAAAGCCTTCCAGCAACTCGTCGAAGTTGGTCGAGTGGGTGGTGACGTCGTCGTAGCGCTTCACGCAGCGGGCCTTGTACTGGCGCACGCTGCATAGGATGAGGTCGAGCTTGTCCTCGAAGTAGTAGTGCAGCACGCCGTGCGAGAACTCGGAGTTCTGCGCAATCTCGCGCAGGCTGGTGCGCGCGTAGCCGAGCTGGGAAAGCGTCTGCAGCGCGGCTTCGCCGAGTTCTGCGCGGCGCTCGGCGAACTTGTCGTCGCGGGTCTTGGAGATTGTTGCCATGAGAGGAATTGTAAGTATCTCGGCCCGGGCACGGCCAGGTCACCGCGAGAGTGCGGCCAGAGCGCGGCCAGACCCGGAAATGCTGCGTCTTGACGTTCGGCCAAATAAAACTTGACACTCGTCCAGACCGCTCCTAGCATCGTCTCGCGTTCCTTGACGAACGTCCAAATCACAACAGGAGACACACATGAGCAAGTTCGACCTGACCGGCCGCAAGGCCCTGGTCACCGGCGGTGCGCGCGGACTGGGCGCGGGCATGGCCGAGGCGCTGGCCCAGGCGGGCGCGGCGGTGATGATCGGCGACGTGCTCGCCTCGCTGGGCCGCGACACGGCCGGCAAACTCTCGGCCGGTGGTTCCAAGGTGAGCTTCGTGCCGCTCGACGTGACCAAGGACGAAGACTGGGCCGCGGCCGTGAAAGCAACCATCGACACGCTCGGCGGCTTCGACATCCTCATCAACAACGCCGGCATCGAAGTCACCGCGCTGGTGGTCGATGCCGATGCCGGCGACCTGCGCCGCATGCTCGACGTGAACATCGTCGGCACCATGCTCGGCATGAAACACGCCTTCCGCGCAATGCGCCCCGACGGCGCTGCCGGCAAGGGCGGCGCGGTGGTCAACATCTCGTCGGTGGCGGCGACCATCGCCTTCCCAGCGATCGCCGGTTATTCGGCCACCAAGTCGGCGGTGGACCGCCTCACGCGCGTCGGCGCGATGGAAGCCGGCAAGCTCGGCTACGGCGTGCGCGTGAATTGCATCTACCCCGGCCTGGTGCCCACCGACATGGGCATGAAGCTGGCGAACGACGTGGTTGCCGCCGGCCTGTTTGCGTCGCCCGAAGCGGCGGTGGGCGCGATCATCGAGCAGACCCCGTCGGGCCGGCTCGGCGAGGTCAGCGACATGGCCGACGCAGTGGTCTTCTTGTGCTCCGACGCGGCGCGCTTCATCACCGGCGCGGGCCTGCCGGTGGATGGTGGCATGGGCATGTGAGCCCGCGCGGAATCAACCCCACACAAAGGAGACAAGCATGAGCAGCAGCAAGAAACCCGTCGTTGTCTACGGCGCGTCCGGCTACACCGGCCGGCTGGTGTGCGAGTACCTGCGCGAGTACGGCATCCCGTTCATCGCCGCGGGTCGCAGTGCGGACAATGTTCAGGGCGCGATGAAATCCAACGTCGCCGGCATCGAGACCGCGAGCTACGAGGTGGTCGAAGTGATCCACACGGCCGAGGCGCTGACCCAGCTCTTCAAGGGTGCGTCCGTCGTGTTGATCACAGTCGGCCCGTTCGCCAAGTTCGGCCCCGAGGTCGTCGAAGCCTGTCTGGCCGCCAAGTGCCACTACACCGACACGACCGGCGAGCAGGACTGGCTGATCACGCTGGACGAGCAGTACGGCGCGAAGTTCGCCGCGGCAGGCCTGCTGCTGTCGCCGGGCCTGGCGCAGATGTACACCACTGGCGAGATCGCGGCACAGCTGTGTCTGGAAACGCCGGGACTGGACACGCTGGACATCGCGGTGTTCTGGGGTGGCAGCCCGACCGTCGCATCAACGCAGACGATTCTGGTCAACGCGGCGATGGCCAAGGCTTATTACCTGGAGCAGAACCAGTATGTCGAGTGGCAGCCGGATGCCGGCCTGTACAGCCTGTCGATCCCCGGCCAGCACGAGGCGGCGCTGGCCCTGCCCTGGGGCGGCACCTCGCACCCGGTGTGGTTCAAGCGAGACCCCCGCGTGTCGAGCGTCAAGGTGCTCGGCGGCGTGTTCAACAAGCCGCTGATGCAGGCCGTTCCGCAGATCGTCGCTGCGGCCATGAAGGCCACCGAAGGCATGAACGACGGTGACCGCTACGCAGCCCTGGCGAAGACGGCGGCGGGTGTGATCAACAGCATGCCGCCGCGCGAAAACCCGCGCCTCAACAAGTCGGTCGACTCGGTTCACGCGTCCGGCCCGCTGGCGCGCGCCCACTGCACCATCTTCGGCAATTGCAACTACAAGCAGACCGGGTTGTTGCAAGCCTTTGCCGCGGCCTCGCTGCTGCAACAGGCACCCGGGCGCGTGGGCTTCGCGTCGGGCTGCCAGGCGTTCGGCCACCACGAGTTGCTGGGGGCGTTGCGCAGCTTCGGGCTGGTACAGGCACCCTTGCTGAACGTGCACCGCTGAACGGGTGCAGACCATGCGCCTGATCGACTACCTCGACAAAGGGGCGATGCTAGGCGAGCAATCGCCCTGCCTGACGATGGGCGACACCGACCTGTCTTACGCCGAGGTCCAGCGCATCAGCCACTGCGTGGGTCGCGCCTTGCAAAGCGCAGGCATCCGCCCGGGTGACAAGGTCGCCGTGCTTTCGGGCAACGACGCCACCGGCTTTGCCTGTGTGTTCGGCATTTCGCGCGCCGGTGGCGTGTGGTGCCCTGTCAACCCGCGCAACGAAGCGGCCGAAAACCGTTTCGTGCTCGATGCGTTCGACTGTGCCTGCCTGATCTTCCACAGCGCCTACGCACCGATGGTCGAGCAGATGCGAGCCGGTCTGCCGAAGGTGCGTGTGCTGGTCTGCCTCGATCAGTCGTGGCCGTTCGCGCCGTCCCTGGCACAGTGGCTCGAAGGCGTGAGCAGCGAGCCGCTGCAGGTTGATGTGGCCGACGACCTCGCGATGATCGCCGGCACTGGCGGCACCACCGGCCAACCAAAGGGCGTGATGCTGTCGGGGCGCAACCTGGAGACGATGAGCGCGCTGACGCTGATGGGTTACCCGTTCGACGGCCGCCCGTCGTACCTGGCGCTCGCGCCGCTCACGCATGCGGCCGGCGTGCTGTGCCTGCCGGTGATGGCCCTCGGCGGCCGTGTGGTGATCATGCCCAAGCCCGACCTCGGCGAGTTCCTGTCGCTCATCGAGCGCCGCCGCATCACGCACACCTTCCTGCCGCCGACGCTGATCTACATGCTGCTGCAGCACGAGAAGCTGGCGAGCACGAAGCGCGATTCGCTGCAATGTTTCTGGTACGGCGCGGCACCGATCTCGGCGGCGCGGCTCGAAGAATCGCTCGTGAAAATCGGCCCGGTGATGGCGCAACTCTTCGGCCAGACCGAAGCGCCGATGATGATTTCGATGATGTCGCCGCGCGAGCACTTCAACGCGGACGGGTCGGTCGCGCGGCAGCGTCTGGCTTCAGCCGGACGGCCGGGGCCGCTGGTTCAGGTCGCCACGATGAACGCTGACGGCACGCTGCTGCCGATGGGTGAAATCGGCGAGATCGTGATTCGCAGTTCGCTCGTGATGATGGGCTACTACAAGGATGCGGCCGCCACCGCAGAAGTCTCGCGCTTCGGCTGGCACCACACCGGCGACATCGGCCGACTCGACGCCGACGGCTTCCTGTACATCGTCGACCGCGCGAAAGACATGATCATCACCGGCGGCTTCAACGTCTATTCGGTCGAGGTCGAGCAGGCGCTGATGCAGCACCCCGATGTGCAGGACAGCGCCGTCATCGGCCTGCCCGACGACAAGTGGGGCGAGAAGGTGGTGGCGGTGTTGCAACTGCATGCCGGGCGCAGCGCCGACCCGCACGAGATTCAGGCCTTCGTGAAGGCGCGCATCGGCAGCGTGAAGACGCCGAAGCTGGTCGAGATCTGGCCCGACCTGCCACGCTCGAAGGTGGGCAAGGTGATGAAGAAGGACATTCGCGCGGAGATGCTGAAACGCGCACCGAACGCGGAGGGTTCCCGGTGAGCAAAGCATTTGTCGCGGGCGTGGGCATGATCCCGTTCGTCAAACCCGGAGCCAACGACCCCTACCCCGTGATGGCCGCGAACGCCGGCCGGCTGGCGCTGACCGACGCCGGCATCGGCTTCGACGCGATCCAGCAAGCCTGTGTCGGCTACGTCTACGGCGACTCCACCAGCGGGCAGAAGGCGGTGTACGCGCTGGGCATGACCGGCTTGCCCGTCTTCAACGTCAACAACAACTGCTCGACCGGTTCGACCGCCCTCTTCCTGGCGCGCCAGGCCGCCGAGAGCGGCGCGGCCGACTGTGTGCTCGCGCTCGGCTTCGAGCAGATGAACCCGGGCGCGCTGGGCACGCTGTTCAACGACCGGCCCAGCCCGTTCGAAGACTTCGACCGCGAGACCGATGCCCTGGTCGGCATGCCCGACCTGCCGCTGGCACTGCGCTATTTCGGTGGCGCGGGCCTGAGCCACATGAACAAGTTCGGCACGCCGCTCGAGTCTTTCGCGAAGGTGCGCGCAAAGGCCAGCCGCCATGCGGCGCGCAACCCGCTGGCGCTGCTGCGCAAGGAACTGACGGTAGACGATGTGATGAGTTCACCGATGCTGTGGCCTGGTGTGCTGACGCGCCTGATGGCCTGCCCGCCGACCTGCGGCGCGGCGGCGGCCGTGCTGGTGTCAGAGGCCTACGCCAAGCGCCACGGCTTGCGCACCGATGTGTTCATCGCCGCGCAGGCGATGACGACTGACCGGCCCGACAGCTTCGACAGCCACGACATGATGAACGTCGTCGGCTACGGCATGAGCCAGGCTGCGATGCGCGCGGTCTGCGAGCAGGCCGGCATCGGCCCCGAAGACCTCGACGTGGTCGAGCTGCACGACTGCTTTGCGCAGAACGAGTTGATCAGCTACGAAGCACTCGGCCTGTGCCCAGAAGGTGGCGCGACAGCCTTCATCGATGCCGGCGACAACACCTACGGCGGCAAGGTGGTGACGAACCCTTCCGGCGGCCTGCTGTCGAAAGGTCACCCGCTCGGGGCCACCGGTCTGGCGCAATGCTTCGAGCTGACGCACCAGTTGCGTGGCAGCGCCGCGCAGCGCCAGGTGCCAGGTGCACGCATCGGTTTGCAACACAACCTCGGCTTGGGCGGCGCCTGCGTTGTCACGCTGTACAGGTCGGCTTGATCGCCCGGCCGTTCGCACCGCGATTCATCGCAACCGTTACCGACTCGCTTGCCGGGCCAGCCAGTCGACGGGCGAAGCACCCGCTTTCCTGGCGAAGACGCGAGCAAACGCAACCGGGCTCGCATAGCCGACCGCGGGTGCGATCGACTTCAGCGGACGGCCGCGCCGCAGCAGCGTCTGCGCAACGCTGACGCGCCAATCGGTCAGGTACGCCATAGGCGTCGCCCCGACGGTGGCACGAAAGTGCAGCGCAAAGCGCGCCCGTGACATGCCGGCCGTCTGCGCCAGTTCGTCCAGCGTCCAGGCGTGTTCGGGCCGTTCGTGCATCGCCGTCATCGCCTTCGCAAGGCGGGGGTCGGCCAGTGCGGCAAGCACGCCGCCTTCGACCAGCCGGGCGTCGATCGCGTGGCGCAGCAGCAGCACCACGAAGTACTCCACCAGTCGGTCGATCGCGGCTTCGCGCCCGGAGCGCTGCGCGAACGCTTCGTCGAACAAAAGCGCCAGCGTGGGCTCGACACCGGCGATGTCGGCCATCGGCACCATCAGCAAATCAGGCAGACCGCGCAGCAGCGGGTTGCCTGCACCCGAACCGAAATCGATGAAGGCACACACCAGGTCGGCACCGTCGATTTCGTCGACCTCGAAGCGGTGAGAAAACGGCTGACGGTAGAACAGCAGCGAAGGCTGTGTGACCTCCAGGCTCGGTGCGGGAGGCTGCACGACGCGCACGCGGCCCCGCCGCAACACATGCAGCATGCCGATGCCACGTGTGTTGTCGAAATCCACGACACCGCACAGCGCACCGGTGTAGAACACGCGGGCACTCAGCGTGAAGCGGGCGAACAAGGGCGAGAGCAGGTCCATGCGAGACGATCAGTTGGCTCGTCGAGACGATCGGTGCGCATGAGTATCACGTTGCGCGGCAAAGTCTGTTTCGTGCATACCCGCACGGCAACCCACCGGAGATTCCTTCATGCCACGCATCCCAGCCCTCAACCCCGCCACTGCCCCCGCCTTGTCCCAGCCGATGCTCGACGCTGTGCAAAAAAAGCTCGGCATGGTGCCGAACCTGTTCAAGACGTTCGCGCATTCGCCTGCCGTGCTTCAGTACTACCTGGCGGGCAGCGAGGCACTGGGCGGCGGTGCCTTGTCCGCCGGCCTGCGCGAACAGATCGCGCTGGTCACCGCCGGCACGAACGAGTGCGACTACTGCGCATCGGCCCACACGCTGATGGGCAAGGGTGCCGGGCTGGCGGCTGACGAGATGGCCGACAACCTGCGTGGCCGCTCCGCCAGCGCCAGGACGCAGGCTGCACTCGCCTTCGCCAGTGCGATCGTGCGCGAGCGCGGTCGTGTCAGCGACGCGCAACTCGCGGCGGTTCGTGCCGCCGGCTACGGCGACGCGGAAGTGGTCGAGATCGTTGCCAACGTCGCGGCCAACATCTTCACCAACTACCTCAATCACATCGCCGACACGGTGATCGACTTCCCCGTCGTCGCGGCCAGTGCTCCTGCGCACGCCTGAGCGGGCGCATGTACAAGGTGGCCACAACAAGGACCTGTGGCCACCTGGTCCGGCCGATCTCATTGCACGACTCACCGAGGTGATTGCCCCATGAAGCCCAACCCGAAGCCGGTCGTGGAAACAGCCTTGCCGAAGCTGCTGCAAGAGGTGCGCGCCTGCACGCTCTGCGCGCAGCACCTGGCGCTGGGGCCGCGCCCGGTGCTGCAGGTGGATTCGGCGGCGCGCATCCTGATCGCCGGGCAGGCGCCGGGCCGCAAGGTGCACGCCAGCGGGGTGCCGTTCGACGACGCCAGCGGAGAGCGACTGCGGCAATGGATGGGCCTGGCCCGCGAAGTCTTCTACGACCCGAAGATCGTCGCGATTCTGCCGATGGGCTTCTGCTATCCCGGCACTGGAAGCTCCGGTGACCTGCCGCCGCGACGCGAATGCGCGCCGCAGTGGCGCAAGCAACTGCTGGCCGCGATGCCGAACATCGAACTGACTCTTGTGATCGGGCAGTACGCGCAAGCGTGGCACCTCCCGCAGGTTCGCAGCAGCACGTTGACCGACATCGTCAAGGCGTGGCGCGACGATTGGCCCGCGGCCCTGCCATTGCCACACCCCAGTCCACGCAACAACATCTGGCTCAAAGCCAACCCGTGGTTCGCGGCCGAAGTCGTTCCAGAACTGCAGCTCAGGGTTCAGGCGATTGTCAAAGCCGCGTGAGCGAACCGGCAGCGGTTGAATGATTGCTTCGTCGCCGAGCCGTGTTGCGCAGTCATGGGTCACGCGGTCCTGTAATTCGGGATGGGCAGCACGCGACCAAACGGCAAAGGAGTCAGCCGCAATGTGCCCCACGTTCCACACCGCCCCAACGACAACGTCGATGCTCCGGCCCCGCACCGGCACTCACAAATGATGCGCTTCCCGCCCTCCATCGGGCGCTGGCTGGCAGGCTTTCTGGCCCGGCCGCGCCATGTGCACGGCACCGCGGTACCGGCCGACCTCGCGCGCCTGCGCAATTGCCTTCGGCCCGGCGATGTGCTGCTGGTCGAGGGCAACAGCCGGGTCAGCACCGCGGTCAAGTACCTGACGCAGTCGACCTGGTCGCACGCGGCTCTCTACATCGGCCCGCGCGCCGACCTCGCCAAAGGCGACGGCGAAGTTCCATGCTTCGTCGAAGCGGACATGGTCGAGGGCGTGCGCGCGGTGGGTCTTTCGCAGTTCGCCGGTTTGCACGCACGCGTGTGCCGGCCTGCGAGTTTGTCGGCGGATGAAGTCGGGCGCGTCATCGCGCACGTGGTGGCACGCCTTGGCCATCGCTACGACTTGCGCAACATCATTGACCTCGTTCGCTATTTGCTGCCGACACCGCCGGTGCCGCTGCGCTGGAGACGCCGGATGCTGGTGCTGGGCAGCGGCGACCCGACACGGGCCATTTGCTCCACGCTGATCGCGCAGGCGTTCGAGTCGGTGCGCTACCCGATCCTGCCCATCGTCGAGCGTCGCTCTACCGACGACCCGCTGTGCCCCGACTGCGTGAACGAGATCCTGCATGTGCGGCACCACAGCTTGTACGTGCCGCGCGACTTCGACGTGTCGCCGTACTTCGCCGTTGTCAAGCCGACGCTGTTCGACGCGTTCGATCACCGCCGCCTGCTGTGGCACGAGGCCGTCGCCTGAACCCTGCACGCGCGCAAG
>JANNEI010000085.1:0-4216 GCA_031378565.1 Burkholderiales bacterium | reverse complement strand
AGCGGCACCACGAATCTGGTCGATGTGGTCGAGTTCGCGCAGGCCGCCAGCGCGCGCGGCTTCGTCTACATGGACACGCCGGGCTACGACCCGGTGTCGGCCACCGGCCAGGTGGCGGGCGGCGCGAACCTGATCTGCTTCACCACCGGCCGCGGCTCGGCCTACGGCTGCGCGCCGTCGCCCTCGCTGAAGCTGTCGACCAACAGCGCGCTGTGGCTGAAGCAGCAGGACGACATCGACATCGACTGCGGCGGCATCGTCGACGGGCTGGAGTCAGTCGACGAAGTCGGCGAGCGCATCTTTCGCCTGATGCTGCAGACCGCGTCGGGCCGCGCCACCAAGAGCGAGCTGCACGGCTACGGCCAGAACGAGTTCGTGCCGTGGCAGCTGGGCGCGGTGATGTAGCGTCGGCTGTGGCCCGCGCTCAGGTCGAGCTGAGGCTCGGGATCAGATCACGCTCTGAATCGCGCTTGCGCCGTGCCGCGAAGCCGATCGCTGCCAGCCCGGCCAGCAGCAGTGCGTACGTCTGTGGCTCGGGAATGTTGGCGGTGATGCTGCCGCCGTACGAGCCCGGGCCCATCGGGTTGCCGTCCAGGTCGAGCACCGCACCGAACACCGTCAGCATCAGCGGCACGTCGTTGTTGACGTAGGCGTTGAACGAAAAGTCGACCTGGCCCAGCTCGGGGAAAAAGCTGAAGTCCTGCCCGTTCAGGCTGGCCGTGAAAAAGCTGACCGGCCCGCTGATGCTGGACAGCGTCACCGACACGCGGCCGCGGAAGGTGTCGGGGATGAAGCTGAAGGTGTCGATGAACAGGCCGTCCACCTCCTGCACGAATGAGCCGGCAAACATGCCCGGCCCGACGGGCAGCAGCACGATCGGCGGCGGGTCGGCGAACGACAGGCCGGCCGAACCCGCGAGGGCGGCGGCGGCGAGAAGGTTTTTCAGTTTCATGGGGAATCCTTTTGCGTGTGGATCGAACGGCGCGCGGTCGAATATCGAGAAGGGCGACGGCATCCTGACATGGACGCCGCCGCCTGTCTTCATGCGTTGACTGACAAGCCCGGTTTTACTTCGCGCCCGGGATCGGCGTGGCGAAGTACGGGAACCCGCTCAGCAGCGGCCGGGTGGCCTGGTCCACCGCGTCGTGCAGCTTGAACGCGGTGTCCTTCAACGGCACGGCCGACGGGTTGCAGGCCAGGCCGAAGCCCAGCTTGTCGGTGGTGTCGTTGGCCATGCACAGGCCGCCCACCACCGCCACCAGCGAGATGTCGACGACGTCGTCCTTCGGGCGGCGCCCGTTCGGGTAGCCCGCGTTGTCGGTGCCTTTGGCCAGGATGTTGCCGACGATGCCGAGCCGGTTCTGCATCGCGAACGGAACCGCCGGGATGGCGGTGTTCAAACGCAGCATTTCCGACGCGGTGATCGTCGCCAACTGGTTGACGCCCTTGATGCCGGTCAGGAACGTCGTCACGAGGTCGTTGCGGCCCGGGTTGCTCGGCGCAACGCTGCCCGCTGCCAGGCCGAACGCGACCTCGATCAGCGCCGGCAGCGTCGGGTTGGTCACGTAGTCGGCAAACTGGCCGTCGCCGCTGGGCACGCTGCTGTTGAAGCGGTCCTTGTCGGGCAGGCCGATCACCACCTCGTTGACCAGCGGCATGCCCAGGCGCGACACCTGGGTCCAGTTGCCGCCCGGGATCACGGTGGTGCCGTGGCCCTTGGCGGGGCTCGGCGTCAGGTACTGGCCCTGGCGCAGGCTGGCACTCGTCCAGCCGCCGATGACAGGGTGGGCGGCGTCGGTGACCAGGCAAACGGCGGGCACCTCGATGGCCAGCTCGGTCACGTTCTTGTCGGCCAGGTCATCCACGCCTGCATTGATCAGCGTGGGGTCGGTGATCACGGCCAGTGGTGCGTTGATCAGGTCGAAGATCACGCCCAGGTTGACGGCGAACGGGTCCTTGCGCTGGCCCACGAACAGCTTGCCCGGCGTGGCGCAGCCCGGGATGTTCACGCTGTAGATGTGCTTGGCCGCGTAGCCCACGTAGTCGGGAATCGTCTTGGTGCCGATGTTGTCCACCGGCTTGTCGAAGGTGGCCGAGCCGCCGACCGCGTTGGTGATCGCCGCCACCGTGCCGGTGCGCCGGTCACCGCGAATGATGTTGACGGTGAAGCTCTCGTTCAGGTTCAGCGCGGCCGCGTTGCGGTCTGAGACGACGCCCGCCTGGATCAGCGGGATCGGCACCGTCTTGTTCATGATCGGCAGCGCAATTCCCTTCAGCGTGTTCTTGAACTTGAACTGGAAGGTGATGTCTTCCTTCGCGTCGCCGTTGTTGTCGATGTGGATTTCGTACAGCGCGTTCGGGTCCATCGAAAAGTAGTTCGGCCCGCCGTACGGGTCTTGCAGGGGCAGGTAGTTGGCGATCAGCGTGACGAAGGCCGAGCGCCCGCCGCTGCCGTTCGCGGCCACGCCTTCGTAGCTTCTGAACATGTAGAAGTCGGTCGCGTCGACCTTGGGCTGCGTCGCGATGAACGGCGCTTCACGGTGGCTGGAGGCCAACGCGCCGGTGACGCAGGCGCTGGCGCACAGCGCGGCCACGAGCGGCAGCAGGCGCGGCGTTCTGGAGAAGGTGGTTTGCATGCGGTGATCCTCGAAGTGGTTTGCGAAGTGCTTGGCTTGACCGGCACGCCGGGCAGCGAATGCGGACACGTGAGCGCCGGCTGGTGCCTTCGCTCAGGCAATGGCTACGCAGGCTGCCGGGGTGTGGATGCGCGGTTTGAGTCCGTCCGGCACTTTGTTCTAGGGGGAGGGTTTCTACTCGGTGACATCGCCGTTGCGCAACCTCAGACGTTCGAACTTCGCCCGGTGTATCTCGTAGCGTTACGAGATACAATCGCCAAATGATCAAGACGTTCCGGCACAAGGGACTGAAAGCGTTCTTCGAGAAGGGAAGCATGGCTGGCATTCAGGCCGCCCATGCGCCCAGACTCGCAGCGATGCTTCGCCGTCTGAACGAAACGACCCATGCCCAAGGGATGAACTTGCCGGGCTGGGGCTTGCATCCTCTGAAAGGACGCGAACTCAAAGGGCATTTTTCGGTGTCGGTCAGCGGAAACTGGCGTCTGACCTTTTCATTTGATGGCACGGATGTCGTGCTGGTGGACTACCAGGATTACCACTGAGATCGGAGAACCAAAGATGGCACGCATGTTCAACCCCCCCCACCCTGGCCTGACGCTGCGCGACGACGTGTTGCCCGCGCTGAGGCTCACGGTCACCCAGGCTGCGCAGCAGCTCGATGTGTCCCGCGTGGCCTTGTCACGCGTGCTGAATGGGCGCGCTGCCATCTCGCCAGAGATGGCCCTGCGCATCGAGGCGTGGCTGGGCGTGGCACGCGGAGGCGAGGCCCGACTTTGGCTGGCAGAGCAAAGCGCCTATGACGTGTGGCAGGCTGCGCAGCGGTTCAAGACCACGCCGATGCAGGTTCGTCCAGCGCCCGTGATCGCCTGACCGTTTCATCCTTGAGCATCGCCGCAACCGGACGATGGGGGTGCTGAAAGCGCGTGGTGAAATCGCGGCCACACCACGCACCGCCCCATGAGCCTTCAACAACGCATCGCAGACTTCATTTCCAAATGGGGGCCGGGCGGGCTCGGCCACCACCTCAACGAGCGGCAGGGCGCGCAACAGCACTTCGTCGAACTGTGCGACGTGCTCGACGTGCCGTCCCCGGTGGGCGGCGAAGACTACGTGTTCGAGAAAGGCACGCTGTCCCTGGGCCAGCAGCGCGGCTTTGCCGACGTGTTCAAGCGCGGCCATTTCGCGTGGGAATACAAGGCACCGGGCAAGCCACTCGACGCCGCCCTGCGCCAGTTGATGATGTACGCGCTGGCGCTCGACAACCCGCCGCTGTTGATCGTCAGCGACCGCTTGAGCATCGAGATCCACACCCATTTCAACGGCACGCCCAGCCAGCGCCATGTCGTCAAGCTCGAAGACATCGGCGACCCGGCAAAGCGCGAGCTGCTGCGCCGCTGCTTCAGCGCGCCCGAAAGCTTCAAGCCCGCCATCACCAACCGGCAGATCACCGAAGCCGCAGCCAACGCTTTCGCCACCACCGCCGAACGCCTGCGCGAAGCCGGCATTGCGCCCGAGGTCACCTCGCACTTGTTGACGCAGTGTCTGTTCTGCTTTTTCGCCGAAGACGTGGGCCTGCTGCC
>JANNEI010000054.1:0-9040 GCA_031378565.1 Burkholderiales bacterium | reverse complement strand
CCACGGCCAGCGCACGGCCACGGTAGCGCTTGCGCCAGTCGAGTTCCCAGGCCGACAAGTCGCCTTCGGTCAACACCTGAGCAGCACCGACCGCCCCGTGCAGGCTGTCCAGAAGCGTCATTCGGACGCCTTCTTCAAGAGTTGGAAGCGCCAGCGCACGTGCAACGCGCAGGCGGTGAAGAGCAGCAGGCACAGCACCACCTCGATGATGGCCAGTGGCACGCTCGGCCCGCGGTCGCTGGTGGCACGGATCACGCCTTCGATGAAGTACAGCCAGATGCCGAGGCTGACCCAGCGGTAGGTGTACATCCGGTTCTTCAGCAGCCCGGCCAATGGCAAGGCCAGCGGCAGCGCCTTCAGCGCCAGCGTTCGGTTGCCGGTGGGTGCCAGCCACAGTTCCCACGCCAGGCTGAGCACGATCAGCCCGAGCAGGCTGAACACGGCCAGCGCGCGCGTCCAGGCCACGGAAGAAGGCAGGGCGGTGCTTGAATTCATCGATGGCATCATAGCCAGCGATGAACCTCCCGATGACGATCAAGGCCAGTTGGCGCGAGCAGGCAGCGCGCATGCTGGACGCCTTGCAGCACTGGCCCTGGCTCGACACCGCCATCACGCTGCGGCAACGCTTTCGGGAAGACCGCCTGGGTGTGACCGCGGGCAGCCTGACCTTCACCACGCTGATCTCGCTGGTGCCGCTGGTCACCGTCATGTTGGCGCTGTTCTCGGCGTTTCCGATGTTCGCGTCGTTCCAGGGATCGCTGGAAAAGTTCTTCCTGCAGTCGCTCGTCCCCGACACCATCGCCAGGCCGGTGCTGATGGCGCTGACTCAGTTTGCCGGCAAGGCGAATCGCCTCGGCACCGTTGGTCTCGTGCTGCTGGTGGCCACAGCGCTCGCGCTGATGCTCACCATCGACCGCAGCCTGAATGCGATCTGGCGCGTGCGCCAGCCGCGGCCCATCGCGCAGCGCGTGCTGGTGTACTGGGCCGCCGCCACGCTGGGCCCGTTGCTGCTGGCCGTCAGCCTGTCGCTCACGTCGTATGCGATCTCGGCGTCGCGCGGTGTGGTCGACGCACTGCCCGGCGGCTTGAGCCTGCTGCTCGGCGTGTTGGAGTTCATGTTGTTTGCCGCCGGCATGGCGGGGCTGTTTCACTACGTGCCCAACACCCATGTGCGCTGGCGTCACGCGCTGGCCGGCGGCATCTTCACCGCCTGCGGTTTCGAAGTGGCCAAGAGCGTGCTCGGGTGGTACTTGCGCCAGGTGCCGACCTACGCGATGGTCTACGGTGCCTTTGCCACCGTGCCCATTTTCCTGGTCTGGTTGTACGTCAGCTGGGTGGTGGTGTTGCTGGGTGCGGTGGTGGCGGCGTACGCGCCCAGCCTGCAGATGCGTGCGGTGCGGCGGCCGGAAGGCCCGGGCTACCGGTTCGAACTCGCGGTGGCCATGCTGCGTGCGCTGGCCCGCACGCGCACCTTGCCCACGCACGGCCTCAGCGCCGAGCAGTTGTCGCTGTCCCTGCGCACCGACCCGCTGCAGGTCGAGCCCATCCTCGACACCCTGATCGCCATCGACTGGGTGGCCCGGCTGGACGAGCCCGATGCGGCGCGCTACGTGTTGCTGTGCGATCCGCGCAGCACGCTCGCGCAGCCCTTGCTGAAGGCGACGCTGGTGCTGCCTTCGGTGTTGCTCGGCCACTTCTGGGAATGCGCCAGGCTGTCGAGCCTGACGCTCGGCGACCTGATCGACGACAGCGTTTAGGGAATGTTCGCCGGCACGCTGGCGCAGTGCATCACGCAGCCCTTGCCTTGTCGCTTGGCGGCGTACATCGCGTCGTCGGCGAGCTGCAAGAGCTTCATCGGCTGCTGCGAGTCGATGGGTGCCAGCGCGTAGCCGATGCTGGCACTGATCAGCGGTGACAGCCGGTCGGCGTCGAAGCGCAGCGTCACGCTGCGCACCGCCGCCAGCATGTGCAGGGCCAGCGCGTGGGCACCGGCCACATCGCGCACCGGGGCCATCACCAGAAACTCGTCGCCACCGAAGCGGCCCACCGAATCTTCGGCGCGCACCGCGCCTTGCAGCGCCGCGGCCAGCGCCACCAGCAGGTCATCGCCCTCGCGGTGGCCGTAGCCGTCGTTCACCGACTTGAAGCCGTCCAGGTCGATGAAAAACAGGGCCACCGGATGCACCTGCGCTTCCATCATGGCCGCCTCGATGTGGTCCATCATCGTGCGACGACTCAGCACATCCGTCAGTGCGTCCCGCTCGACGCTGCGCTTGAGCCGTTCCTGCACCATCGTCAGTTCATGCACGTCGATCGTCACCGTGTACAAGCCGCGCACCTGGCGCGCCGCGTCGAAGTCGGGCACGTAGCTGGTGCGCATCCAGCGCGGCCCTTGCGGCAGGTTGTCGACCAGCCGCGTGTACTGCACCGTCTGGCCGCGCAACGCACGCTCGAAATAGGCCGCGTGCTCGGCCCAGCGCTTCGCGCCGCGCACCTCGCCGATGTGGCGGCCGATCAGTTGCTCCGCCGTCTGACGGGTGACGTCGCAATATGCCTTGTTGACGAACTGGAGCACGAAGCCCGGATCGACGTAGGTCAGCGGGTAGGGAATGTTCTCGGTGAAGCGGTCGAAGCGCTCCCGGGCGGCGTTCATCGCTGCGCGCGTCGTCACCTCGGCGTCGATGTCGAAGGCGATGGTGAACACGCCCTCGACGGCACCGCTTTCCGAGACATCGGGAAAGACCTGGATGCGCGCCCAGCGAGAGGGTGCCGTTCCGTGCGCGAGGCGGCGCTCGTAGCTGACGGTCTGTCCATTCAGTGCGCGCTCGAAGGCGGGCTCGGCGGCTGCCCAGGCTGCGGTGCCGTACAGCTCGTGCAAGTTGCGGCCCAGCAACTCGTCGCGTGTGCGCCCGGCCCAGGTCAGGTAGGGCGCGTTGCAGAACACGAGGCGGTTTTGCCGATCCCAGCGTCCCATCGGCAGGTCGATGGCGTCGACCAGCCGCTCGATGTGGGCCAATCGCGAAACTGAGGGGGATGCCGCTGCTGCCATGAACTGCCGGAACGCCGTTTGCGGGAAGGATCGAAGTCTAGGGGCTGGCTTGCGCCCGGACGGCGCGGCCGCCACGCGGATTCCCGATCTGCCAACTATTGCCGGGTCGTTTTTCTCGGTCGGTGCCGCCGGCTCATCGCTACGGCGCGCGGCCTGGGATCAACACGCTTCGCAGGACGGCCAGCACCTGCTCGGGTGCCTCGGCCATGACCTGGTGCCCGGCGCTGACGGGGTGCACCGTGGCGCGCAGTGCGTCGGCGATGGCGCGCGCCTGCTTCGGCACCGTCATCTGGTCTGCGCTGCCCAGGACCAGGCTCACCGGGCACGTCACCTTGCCGGCCGCCTGCACGCCGTTGGCGTAGCGATCGCAGACGCTGAAGTCGTGATGGAACAGGCCGGGCTGGCGCGACTGCACGCGGCGCATCAGCGCGCGCGAACCGCCGCGCAACCAGCTGCCCGGCCCCGGGTACGAGGGCTTGGCGGCCAGCGTGGAATGCGAGTACGACACCACCATGTCGATGGCGCGCAGCGGGTCGTCGCGCGAGGTGTCCAGCAGCGCCTGCGACACCTTCATCGGGTACGCGGTGCCGACCATCACCAGCGCGGAGACCGACTGCGGCGCACGTGCCGCTGCTTCAAGCGCGATCAGCGAGCCCATGCTGTGGCCGACGAGCGCCGCCCTGGTCACGCCTGCCGCCGCCAGCAGCGCCAGCGTCCAGTCGGCGAGGGCTTCGACCTCGGGCAACGGCGGGCCTTCGCTGCGCATGTGGCCGGGCAAGTCCAGCGCCAGCACGCTGTGCCCGTGGTGCGCGAACCAGCGCGCCAGCAGCGTCCACACGCTGTGATCGTTCAACGCGCCGTGGATGAACACGACGCAGGGCAGGGCGGGGTCGAACGGCTTGCCGCCCGTGTACGCGAAAGCCTTGCGGCCATGGACGACGAGGTCCATCAGGCAGCTGCCTTGGCGGACGGCGTGGTCGGCGAAGTCGTGGGCGTCGGCGTTTGCGTCTGCGTCTGCGTGGGCGTTTGCGTAAATTTCTCGGCCGCCTTCAGCGCGCGTTTCACGTCGTCGATCAGGTCGTCGGCGTCCTCCAGGCCGATCGACAGGCGGATGGTGCCGGCCGTGATGCCGGCCGATTGCAGCGCAGCGTCGTCCATGCGGAAATGCGTGGTCGAGGCGGGGTGGATCACCAGCGAACGGCAGTCGCCCACATTGGCGAGGTGCGAGAAGATTTGCAGCGCCTCGATGAAGGCCCGGCCCTGATCGCGAGAACCCTTGATGTCGAAACTGAACACCGAGCCGCAGCCGCGCGGCAGCAGCGTCGGCGCCAATCGGTGGCTGGGGTGGGTTTCAAGCTCCGGATAGCCGACCCGCGCGACCATCGGGTGGCGCACCAGAAAGTCGACCACCTTGCGCGTGTTGTCCACGTGCCGCGCCATGCGCAGCGGCAGCGTCTCGATGCCTTGCAGGATCAGCCACGCGGTGTGCGGGCTCATGCAGGCACCGAAGTCGCGCAGGCCTTCGCGCCGCGCCCGCATCAGGAAGGCACCGTCGGTGCTCTCCTGCGCGAACACCATGCCGTGAAAGCCGTCGTAGGGCGCGGTCAGCTCGGCGAACCGGCCCGACGCTTCCCAATCCATCTGCCCGCCGTCCACCAGCACGCCGCCGATCACCGTGCCGTGCCCGGACAGGAACTTGGTGGCCGAATGGAACACCAGGTCGGCGCCGTGCTCGATCGGCTTCATCAGCCACGGCGTGGTGAAAGTGCTGTCGACCAGCAACGGCAGCCCGGCCTCGTGCGCGATGGCGCTGACGGTGGGAATGTCCAGCACGTCCAGGCCGGGGTTGCCCAGCGTTTCGCCGAACAGCATTTTCGTGTTCGGTCGAATTGCCGCGCGCCAGCCGTCGATGTCGCCCGGCTTGACGAACGTGGTGGCGATGCCGAAGCGCGACAGCGTGTAGTGCAGCAGGTTGTGCGAGCCGCCGTACAGGGCTGAGCTGGCCACGATGTGCGAACCCGCGCCGGCCAGCGTGCAGATGGCCAGGTGCAGCGCCGCCTGCCCGCTGGCGGTGGCAATGGCACCGACGCCGCCGTCGAGCGCGGCCACGCGTTCTTCAAGCACCGCATTGGTGGGGTTGGAGATGCGGCTGTACACATGACCCGCGCGCTCCATGTTGAACAGCGACGCCGCGTGTTCGGTGCTTTCGAACACGAACGACGTGGTCAGGTGGATCGGTGTGGCGCGCGCGCCGGTTGCCGGGTCGGGGCGGGCACCGGCGTGCAGCGCGAGCGTGTCGAAGCCTGGGTCTGAATGGCCGGGCATGGTGTCTCCGTGAGGGCGCGTTCCAAGGTGTGACGCGAGGTGTTTGCTGGGGTGTCGCCGCTGGTCATTGTGGGCTATATTGAATTCGAGACTGCACATCCGTTTTGAGGACGCACCCATGAAAGTCAGCGACATCCTGCTCGTCAAAGGCGGCACGCTTTTCACCGTCGCATCCGATCATTCCCTGGCCGACGCCATCCAGATCATGGGCGAGCGCGACATCGGCTCACTGGTGGTCATCGACCACGGTGAACTGACCGGCATGTTGACCTTTCGCGAGGTCATCCTGGCCCTGGTGAAGAACGAAGGCTCGGTGGGCAAGAGCACGGTGGGCGGCGTGATGGACGACCACCCGCTGACCTGCACGCCCGACACCGAAATCGACGAAGTGCGCCGCATGATGCTCGAGCGCCACGCCCGTTACATGCCGGTGATGACGAAAAGCACGCTGATGGGCGTGATCTCGTTCTACGACGTGGCCAAGGCGGTGGTCGAAAGCCAGGACTTCGAAAACCGCATGCTCAAGGCCTACATACGCGACTGGCCGGTCGAAGACCTGAGCGAAGGGCAGATGCCGACGGCGAGTTGATCGCCACGGTCTGGTGGTCGCCGATGGAACCCAACCTCCACCGGATCGATCACGTTCACGTCTTCGTCGCCGACCGCGTCGCGGCAGAGGCCTGGTACGAACGGGTGCTGGGCTTGCGGCGGATTGCCGAGCTGGCTTTCTGGTCGGCAGACGGTGGCCCGCTGACGGTAGGCAACACGGACCACGGTGTTCACGTGGCGCTGTTCGAAGGCGTCAATCGGAACTGCCGTTCGACCGTCGCCTTCGGTGTGCCGGGTGCCGAACTGCTGGCCTGGCGAACTCACCTGCAAGATGCACTGAGGCGGCGCATCGAGTTGGTCGACCACCAGGTGTCGTGGTCGCTGTACTTCACCGACCCCGACGGCAACCCGTTCGAGATCACCTCGAACGACCACGCGGTGGTGTCGGCGTTGCTGCGCGCAACCGCGGCAAGCGCACCGTAAATTCGTGGCCCAGGCCGGCCGATGCGGCGTCGGCGTGCGGCCTACGCATCGCTGCCGATTTCTCTACGTCCTTCCGCATGTCCGGCAGCACGTTCGGCCACCTCTTCCGCGTCACGAATTTCGCCGAGAGCCACGGCCCGGTCTGCCAACCACCGCAGGACGCTGCGGCTTGCGACAGCGTGTCTTAGGGATGTTCTCGCCGCCTCGCGACGCAGAGCATCTGCCGTCGCGCTGCGCTTGGCAGCGCGCACATCTCACTCTCAGGAGACACTTCGATGGCCAGTCACGGTTCCACCAGTTCGCACGACTTCATTCCCCCACGTTCGCGCTACTACGACTCTGGTAAGTTCGGCCGCCTGTTCGGCTCGCTGCCGCCGTTTGCCAGCGACAACCCCAGCGTTCGCGCCGCGCTCCTCGAACTTGGCAAGGCGGGCGGCGTGATGGATGCGAAAGACAAGCTCGATGCCACGCCCCAGGCGCTGATCACCGATTCGAGTTTGAACTTGGGCAACGTGAACAACCCGCGCATGACGGCGGGCATGACCTTCCTCGGCCAGTTCATCGACCACGACATGACGCTGGACGTCACTTCCAGCCTGGAGCGCCAAGCCGACCCAGAGCAGATCGACAACTTTCGTACGCCCACGCTTGCGCTGGACAACGTTTACGGCAGTGGGCCCGATGCCTCGCCGCACCTTTACCAACGCGCCAACCCAAGCAAGTTCCTGATAGAGAGCGGGGGCGTGAAGGACGACCTTCCGCGCAACTCTGAGGGCGTCGCCATCATCGGTGACCCGCGCAACGACGAGAACCTCATCGTCTCGCAATTGCAACTGGCGTTTCTGAAGTTCCACAACGCCGTGGTCGACCGCATCGCCTCGCCAAGCCTGCGCGGCGCTGAGCTGTTCTGCGAGGCGCAGCGTCTGGTGCGCTGGCATTACCAGTGGATCGTGCTGCACGAATTTTTGCCGCTGACGTGTGGCGAGGCGATGGTGGCCGATGTGCTGCAACACGGCCGCAAGTTCTACAAGTGGAAAAACGAGCCTTACATCCCGGTCGAGTTTTCGGTCGCGGCCTACCGATTCGGGCACAGCCAGGTGCGGCCTTCTTACCGCGTCAACTTCACCAGCAACGGCGGGGGCGCGATGTTCGCGATGGTCTTCGGCAACCCCGGCGCAAACCCTGCAGACCCGGACGACCTGCGCGGCCGCTGCCGGGCACCGCGCCGCTTCATCGGTTGGCCCACGTTCTTCAACTTCGGTGACGGCAACGCGCGTCCCAACAAAAAAATCGACACTCTGCTGTCCTCGGCCCTGTTTTCACTGCCACCCACGGTGGTGGCAAGTCCGTCGCTTCCCAACAATCCCGGCTCGCTTGCGCAACGCAACTTGCTGCGCCACCTGACCTTCGCGTTGCCGTCGGGCCAGCGCGTCGCCAAGGCGATGCACATCGACGTCATCGATGCTGCGGCGATGCCCGAACTGAAGGCGCTCAAACTCGACACCGCCACGCCGCTCTGGTACTACATACTCAAGGAGTCGGAGCTGAAGGCGGCAGGCGAACACCTCGGGCCGGTGGGCGGGCGCATCGTGGCCGAAGTGCTGATCGGGCTGTTGCAGGGCGACAAGCAGTCGTACCTGTCGCAAGACCCCGACTGGACACCGTCCCTGCCCACGGTGGACGCCAGCCATCAGGGCAGCCGGTTCAGCATGATCGACCTGCTGACGATTGCTGACCCGAACGCGGGCAAGGCTTCGATGAACTGAGGGTCTGTGCGGGCCCCTAAAATCGGGGGGTCCGCCAGCGGGCTCGAGACGGCAACGGGCCTCGCGAGTCGCTGCGTCTCTAGCGTCTTCCATCTCTTGAGCCTCCCATGTCCGGCAGCACTTTCGGCCACCTCTTCCGCGTCACCAATTTCGGCGAGAGCCACGGTCCGGCCATTGGCTGCGTGATCGACGGCTGCCCGCCCGGCATGACATTGAGCGAGGCCGACATCCAGCCCGAACTCGACCGGCGCCGGCCCGGCACCAGCCGCCACGTGACGCAGCGCAACGAGCCCGATGCGGTGGAGATTTTGTCGGGCGTGTACGAGGGCCTGACCACCGGCACGCCAATCTGCCTGCTGATCCGCAACACCGACCAGCGCAGCAAGGACTACGGCAACATCCTGCAGACCTTTCGGCCCGGCCATGCCGACTTCACCTACTGGCAGAAGTACGGCCTGCGCGACCCGCGCGGCGGTGGCCGTTCATCGGCCCGGCTCACCGCGCCGATGGTCGGTGCCGGCGCGGTGGCGCGCAAATGGCTGTTCCAGAAGTACGGCACCACCTTTGCCGGCCACATGACGCACCTGGGCGAAATCGCCATTCCGTTTGAGTCGCTGGCCCACGTGCCGAACAACCCGTTCTTCGCTGCCAACTTCAGCGACATCGAGCGGCTCGAAGCGCACATGGATGCACTGCGCAAGGCCGGCGACTCGTGCGGCGCGCGCGTGCAGGTGATGGCGCGCGGCGTGCCCATCGGCCTGGGCGAGCCGCTGTTCGACAAGCTCGACGCCGACATCGCCTACGCGATGATGGGCATCAATGCCGTCAAGGGCGTCGAGATCGGTGCCGGCTTCGCCAGCGTGGCGCA